>JAHJNE010000122.1 GCA_018820995.1 Gammaproteobacteria bacterium
AGTTCAGCCTATTCGATGGCGAATCTGATAAAACTCAAAGATCAGTATGATTTAGGTATCGGCAATGATCCCGATTTTGACCGTCACGGAATTGTTACCCGAAGCGGTGGGTTGATGAATCCAAATCACTATTTGGCTGTGGCAATCAATTACTTGATTAGTAACCGTCCACAATGGGCGATTGACAAGAAAATTGGCAAAACGCTGGTGTCTAGCGCTTTGATTGATCGGGTCGTAGCAGGCCGCGGCCGGACTTTGTATGAAGTTCCGGTAGGGTTTAAATGGTTTGTCGATGGCTTGTATGATGGCAGTCTGGTGTTTGGCGGTGAAGAATCTGCGGGTGCAAGTTTCTTGCGGTTTGATGGGACCGTCTGGTCAACAGACAAAGATGGTTTTATTCTTGGCTTGCTCGCTGCAGAAATAATAGCGAAGACCGGCGTAGACCCATATTCACAGTATCAAGCATTAACCCGAGAGTTTGGCGCCCCTATGTATCGTCGACTGGATGCGGCAGCGAGTTTTGCCCAGAAAAATGCGCTGAAAAATTTGAATGTACAAAGTGTGACCCAGACAATGCTTGCTGGTGATCCTATTTTAGCTGTCCTCAGCAAAGCACCTGGCAACAATGCCGCAATTGGCGGGGTGAAGGTCGTGACCCAAAATGGCTGGTTTGCAGCGCGTCCCTCTGGTACTGAGAACAGCTATAAAATTTATCTGGAAAGTTTTGTTGATCAAGCGCATTTGCTTCAGTTGGAAACAGATGCTAAAGCTTTTGTGCAAAGTGTATTTGAACAAATACCCTAACTTGTCAAGCGGCTGCATTCGTATGTAATAAAATTACATCATGCAGCCGATCATGTCTGTTTTCTTGACGAATAGCCTAGTATTCTGTAATTTTACTACAAGAATAACAAAAACAGCATCGACTACGAGCGTCTTAAGCTGTTGTCATTATCGCTTTGCGATAATCGGATCTGGCAAATTGGAAATGGATCATGAAATCAACATCATCAAACGCGACCGTTGCAGTAGCAGCTTTACCTACAGCTGCAGAATTAAAAGATAAAATTATCAATCATTTACATGGAACCTTAGGGACCGATGTAAATAAAGCCAGCCCACAAGCCTGGTGGCGCGCGACCTGTGCCGCTATCAATGAATTTGTTTTCGATGGCCTGCGTAATACCCAGCGCACGCATTATCAACACAACACCCGCGCGGTCCATTATTTCAGTCTTGAATATCTGATGGGGCGCTTATTTAGCAATAACCTACACAATCTTGGATGCTATGACGCCGCTAAACAGGCGCTGGCAGAACTCGGGATGGATATTGCTGATTTGGAAGAACAAGAAGAAGACATGGCACTTGGCAACGGCGGTTTAGGCCGGTTAGCTGCCTGTTTCATCGACTCATTAGCCACATTAAATTACCCGGCCATCGGCTACGGCATTCATTACGAACATGGTTTGTTTAAACAAGAATTCCAACATGGTTTTCAAATTGAGCGACCGGATAGCTGGCGTGAATATGGTAACCCGTGGGAAATTTGCCGGCCTGAATCAGCACAGGAAATCTCTGTGTATGGTTATGTCGAAACAGTTTACGATCTGCAAGGCAAAATGAAAAAAGTTTGGCACCCAGGCCGAATTATCAAAGCCGTGCCTTGGGATATTCCTGTTGTCGGTTATAACGGCAGCTCGGTCAATGTCTTGCGGTTGTGGGAAAGTCGCGCCAGTAATTTCTTTAACTGGGACGTTTTTAACTCTGGCGGTTATGTCGACGCTGCCCGTGAAAATATTGAAGCAGAAACGATTTCTAAAGTACTTTATCCGAATGACGATACCGACGCAGGTAAGGAATTACGATTAATCCAACAATATTTCTTTTGCTCTAGCTCGCTCAAAGACATCATCCGTCGTTACAAACGGGCTCATGGTGATGACTGGAGCTTCTTCCAAAAACAAGTGGTTATTCAACTTAACGATACACATCCGGCAGTTGCGATCCCTGAATTAATGCGGGTGTTGGTCGACCGGGCAGAAATGAATTGGGAAGACGCCTGGAATATTTGCCAGCATGTATTCGCCTACACCAACCACACACTGTTACCAGAAGCTTTAGAACGTTGGCCGGTTCGTTTGTTTGAAAAAGTGTTACCTCGGCATATTGAAATCATTTATGAAATTAACCGTCGTTTCTTAGTTGAACAAGTCGACGTGCGTTGGCCTGGTGACGTCGATAAAAAACGCAAGTTATCCATTATTGAAGAGGGTAACGAGCCAATGGTGCGTATGGGCCATTTGTCGGTCGTCGGTTCGTTTCGAGTCAATGGCGTGGCAGAAGTGCACTCGGAATTGGTGAAATCAGATCTATTCCCGGAAATGGTCGCGCTGTGGCCGGATAAATTTACCAACATTACCAATGGCGTTACGCCAAGACGGTGGTTAAAAGCCTGTAATAAGCGGTTGTCAAAATTACTTGATAACACCATTGGCACCGATTGGCCGACCGATTTGACGAAATTGTCTGCACTAAAAGCGCATGCTGATAGTCCGGCAATGCAAGACGCATTTATGGCGATTAAACAGCAAAATAAAGCTGATTTGGCCGCGGTAGTTAAAGATTTAACCGGCATCGCGATCGATCCGCACGCCTTGTATGATGTGCAAATTAAACGTCTGCATGAGTACAAACGTCAGCATCTGAATTTATTGCATATTCTGGCGTTGTATCGTCGTATTTTGCAGAATCCGGATTACGACATGGTGCCACGTGTATTCTTTTTTGGCGCCAAGGCAGCACCTGGCTATAAGCTGGCAAAAGATATTATCTACGCGATCAATAAAATCGCCGATAAAATCAACCATGATAAGCGGGTGAAAAACCGGATTAAAATCGTGTTTATGCCAAATTATCGGGTGAGTTTAGCCGAGAAAATGATCCCGGCGGCGGACGTATCAGAGCAAATCTCGACTGCTGGTAAAGAAGCCAGTGGTACCGGGAATATGAAGTTGGCTCTGAATGGTGCTATTACCGTCGGAACGATGGACGGTGCGAACATCGAGATAGCTGAAGAAGTTGGTAGTGACAATATCGCTATATTTGGTCTGTCAGTAGATGAAGTCAAAGCGCTTTACGCCAAAGGCTATGATAGTCGCGACTACTACTACAATAACCCGGAGCTAAAAGCGATTTTAGACTGGTTAGAAACAGACTATTTCACGCCTGGCAAGCCTGGTGAACTCGCCGCAATTAAACGCAGTTTAATTGAAGGGGGAGATCATTATCTGGTGATGGCTGACTTTGCTTCTTATGTGAAGGCACAGGAAACCATTGATGGCTGGTATCGTGACAAAGCAGGCTGGGCGAAAAAAGCTATTTTAAACACCGCGAGTGTTGGCAAATTTACATCCGATCGTTCAATTGAAGACTACGTAGCACGTGTCTGGCAGCTGACCAAATGTGAAGTAGGTAACACTTAAGTCGCTTTTTAACGACGCAGACTATTAGCTCTCGGATATTCAAGCTCAAGTAAAAAGCCCGTACTTAACTACGGGCTTTTTTATTCACTTAGGGCATGAATAGGCGGCGGCGACAGCTACCGAACGATAGGGCGTCCATCAAGCTTCAGCGGTGATTGCTTTAGCAGCTGTTTGTTGTTGATGCCGTTTCGCAAACATTAAAATTAACATGCTTATACAGCTAAAGATTAGAAAACCACCTGTAACCGGAAACAGGGTTCCGTTGTACATCTGGCCAATAATGGTGCCAATAATCATCGACATAATTGACGACGTCGAACCAATAATGGCTGCCGCTATGCCAGCGACATGCCCCATAGGTTCCATCGCCATGGCATTGATATTCCCAAACACCAGACCGAAGCAGAAAAACAGCACCGCTGCATAAACTAAAAACATCCATAGTTGAATTTCAACTGTCAGATGTAGCATTAGAAATAGAGCAGAGCTGATGATAATTCCCCACACGGCAAGGTGCGCTAAACGTTGCATCCCCAATTTTTGTACCAGTCGGGCGTTTACTAATGAAGAGGCACCAAACACAATCGCCAACAAACCAAAGTATAAAGTAAACAGCTCGCCGGTCTTAAATAGGTCCTGAAAAATTTGCTGTGATGAATTTAAGTAGCCAATAAAGCTGCCAAAAAATAGACCCATACAAATCATGTAGCAGACGGTAGGAACATTGCTGATGACTTCTTTAAAACCGTCGCCAAAACCTTGAGTACTCATTGGGATCCGATTGGCTTTGGGAAGCGTTTCTTCGAGACGCAAGTAAATCCAAACGACAATCATTAATGCATAAAATACATACAAGATAAAAATATCCCGCCATGTTCCAAGCCATAACACCGCTTGCCCCAAGCTCGGGGCTAACGCCGGAACCATCACAAAAATCATCATCACCAATGACATAATCCGCGCCATATCGTTGCCGGAATACTTATCGCGAACAATTGAAATTGCAGAAACATAAGGACCTGAAACGCCAAGCCCCTGAATAAAACGACCGAATAATAAAGTGTTGATATCATTAGCGAAATAACAAAGTACTGTGCCCACTAGAAATAAAGCAATGCCACCATACAACACTTTTTTCCGACCGGTAGCGTCGGAGAGAGGGCCGCAAATAAGTTGGCCGATGGCCATTCCCAAAAATAAAGCACTGACCACAAACTGCGCTTGATTGGGATGAGCAAGCACGATATCTGCGCGTATCGCATCTAATGCCGGCAATAATGCGTCAATTGAAATAGCTACTATCGACATCAGTAAAGCAACCAGCAGAGTAAATTCCCCTGTTGAAATCTTCGATGTTGGGGCATGAGTTGAATAATCAGACATCTAAATTTTCCGTTATTGAGTTCTTTGTTTCGAATCTGGGTGGGCGGTGGCAACTATGATAGCTGTTTTTGTGACGCGACAGTGACGACCAATCGCAGGCAAACCGTTAATGACCGAACTTATTGCACTAAACGAATAACAACCTGTTCGGCGAGAGAATTATTCCCCAGATTAGCGAACAGTTGATGTTTCTTAGATGACGATTTAATCGACCAGTGGTGAGATCAAATAACAGGTTTACACTAAGGAGTCGTTGCTTTACATAACAGTTATTTCAACATCGTTATTCAACTACCTCGGGCCAAGCGCCAGCTTTTTGCAGTTCGATAATCGCCTGACTAATTTCCGTTTGCCGGGGAAATAGTAATGATTTTCGGCTAATCGCCATATAAACAGCAGAATCGGACAACACCAAAGGTGTGATGACAATATTTTGATAATCGGGAAAGTTATCAATTGCGTAACGTAGGTAGTCGCGTTCTTCTACCACGCCCTGAGCTCGGCCTTTGACCACTAACTCATTCTTGGCACGTCGATCGGTAACATGTATAAATTTATCTTCATATTTTGGATCATTACGAAGCGTCTCAAAAGTTGGACCAAGGTAACTACCATTGGTCACAGCAATCCGCCCGGGGAAATGCATTAACTCTGCGACTGAATTCAGTTGCAACCAGTCTGGGTATGATTTTAAGACACCTAACACTAAAACTTCGCGTTGATGGGCGGATAGAAAAAACATCGATTGATTGCGGCTGGCTGTTTTGGTCAGATTAAACATGAAATCTAGGTCGCCTTGTTCCATCAATAACAGTGCTCTGGCAAACGGCACATCCAGATATTGAATCTGACACCCTAATTTTTTAGCGAGACGTTCAGACAATACTACCCGGCTGCCTTGCCACACTTTACCTTCTAAGTGTGAATATGGCGGAAACTCATTTACCTGAACTTTAATCACACAAGCAGAAGCAGTTGTGAAATACAGTGCACAAAAGAGAAATAACCAGAATTTCATCAAAACAACAGCGTTAAAAATGATTGATAATTGAAGTTAGCAGAGGGTTTGCAGCGATACAAGCCAGTTCATCTCATCGCAAAGTAGCAAATCATTTAAGTGCAGCACTGGAAATCAGCACTTGGTGACCCCATTTTAATAAAAAGTTAGAATCTACCTGAGCTGGGTACGATCGCAAAAGTGAATTTAGAGGTAGATGATGAAAGGAACGGGCCAACAGGGTTCTCCACGGATGCAATTTCAATTTGGGACTGGTAAAAAACCAGGCTTTTTTACTCTGCTGCTGATTGGTATTTCGGTAGGGCTATTTCTGGTATTTGGTATCGGTTTATTAATGATTGCAGCCACTTTATTGGTATTGATGTTACCTTGGTTGTGGTGGAAGAAGCGGCAGCTAATTCAACGAATGCAACAAGCACAAGCTGAATATCAGGCGCAGCAACAGGATCCTTCAGCATCCGGAGTGATCATCGAAGGTGAAATATTGCAACGTGAGCCAGAGCATTCGTTGAATCAACAAGACCATTCAAAAAAAGCGCCTGAGTGAATTGTCGCTGGGCAAATACAGCGCCAGGCAAACAATATTTCTACAGCTATGCTCCTGAAGATAGTGAATAAAAAGAGTGGTTTTATCCTGCAGAGGATAGAACCATGGCTGGCATGAAGATGATATAAAACTGGGTTTATTCTTCCGAATTTTATCGGAATTAGCCTTAAAATTCACGTTCAGCCAATGGTATACTCGAGGTCACTTAGTCAAGTTGTAGTCACCAGACCGATGATCCCAAAGTTAACTCCTGAACAAACTTTACCCGCCGCGGTGTTGGCATTTCGTGATGCGTTGCTCGCCGCTGGTTTTAGTGGTGATATCGAAACCAGCTATGCCGCGCGGTTAGCTGTCGCTACTGATAACAGCGTGTATCAGGCACTCCCACAAGCGGTATTGCTGCCCAAAAATCTGACTGACTTACAAACCATTGCCCACCTTGGTCAAACGCCGGCCTTTAGCGCACTCAAATTCAGTCCGCGGGGCGGTGGTACCGGCACCAATGGCCAAGCCTTGACAGAACATGTCGTCGTAGATGTGTCACGCCATATGCGACACATTTTGGAATTTAATGCCGAAGAACGTTGGGTGCGGGTTGAAGCTGGCGTCATCAAAGACCAACTGAATGCCTTTTTAAAACCCCATGGCTTTTTCTTTGCTCCGGATTTATCGACTTCAAATCGCGCGACGATTGGTGGCATGATCAGCACTGATGCATCTGGTCAAGGCTCTTTAGTCTATGGCAAAACCAGCGATCACGTACTGGCACTAAAATCTGTATTGGTTGATGGCACTGTGCTCGATACCGCACCTATGTCCAGAAGGCAAGCCGAGGAGATGGCCGGCGAACCCAATCGCGTTGGCGTTATTTACCGTCAGGTATTGCAAAGCACTTTGGATTATCGTGAACAAATCAAAGCCAAATTCCCCCGTTTAAACCGGTTTTTAACCGGTTACGATTTAGAGCATGTCTGGAACGAGTCGTTGACCGAATTTGATTTAGGTCGGGTGATCACCGGCGCCGAAGGCTCATTGGGTTTTGTGGTCGAGGCGAAACTGAATATTACGCCGATTGCCCCTTATAAATGTCTAATCAATGTTAAATACGATAGTTTTGAGAGTGCTTTACGTAATGCACCATTTTTGGTTGCGGCGCGGGCGACGTCAGTTGAAACCGTCGACAGTAAAGTCTTGGATTTAGCGCGTAATGACATCATCTGGCATCAAGTGAAAAGTTACATTGAAGATGTCCCCGGTAAAACCATGTACGGCCTGAATATGGTTGAATATAACGCCGAAGACGAAGCGGATATGCAAGACAAAATACAATCGCTGGAACAACGGCTACAGCAGGCTGTTGCCAATGGCGAAAGCGGCATTATTGGCTATCAACTCACTTACGATTTAACCGGCATTTCGCAAATTTATGCGATGCGTAAAAAGGCCGTTGGTTTGCTCGGCAATGCCAAGGGGGCGCAAAAACCGGTGCCATTTACTGAAGATACCGCAGTACCACCGGAAAACCTGGCCGATTTTATTATGGAATTTCGGGCCTTGCTCGACAGCCACCAATTAAGCTACGGCATGTTTGGCCATGTTGATGCTGGCGTGCTGCATGTGCGACCAGCCCTGGATATGACTGACCCCGCGCAAGAAGTGTTGCTGCGTCAGGTGTCAGACCAAGTCGTAGCATTAACCGCCAAATACGGCGGATTAATGTGGGGCGAGCATGGCAAGGGCTATCGAAGCGAATACGGCCCAGCATTTTTTGGGGAAACTTTGTATAATGAGCTTCGCAAAATAAAAGCGGCGTTTGATCCTGATAATCGAATGAACCCAGGCAAGATTTGTACGCCTTGGCTCAACGATGAAAAGCTTGTCAGTGTTGATGGGGTGAAACGAGGTTATTTCGACCGACAAATTCCAATCACGGTCCGGCAAAGTTTTGATAGTGCGACTAACTGCAACGGCAACGGTCTTTGTTTTAACTATGAAGAAAACTCGCCGATGTGCCCGTCGAGTAAAATTACCAAAGATCGGCAACACAGTCCAAAAGGGCGCGCTGGTTTAATGCGTGAATGGCTGCGTTTGATGTCAAAACAAGGTGTAGATGTGTTGGCGCAAGAGCAGCAATTATTGCAAGGCAAAGGTAATGCCTGGTGGCAGAAAGCACGCAATAGTTGGCGCAAGCAGCGGGGGGAAGCTGACTTTTCGCATGAAGTGATGGCCGCAATGGAAGGGTGTTTGGCTTGTAAAGCCTGCGCCGGACAATGCCCGATAAAAGTCGACGTACCGTCGTTTCGTTCTCGTTTTTTGCAGTTATATCACAGCCGTTATTTACGACCGATGAAGGATTATATCGTCGGCGGCATTGAGCAAACAGCACCTTGGCTGGCGAAAATTCCAAAACTGGTCAATTTTACCTTGCAGCTGCCACCAACCAAGACCTTATTGGCAAAAACTGTTGGCTATGTCGACTCTCCGTTATTATCGCTACCGACTTTAGCTCAGCGTTTAAAT
>JAHJNE010000123.1 GCA_018820995.1 Gammaproteobacteria bacterium
ACAATTAAATCGGCCATGCTGATTTTTTTGCTCAGGCTGACATTCAGCTGAGTTAAGGCTGTTAGTACTTTTTGCAAACGCTCTGGCTCATTGCCTGACCAATCTTTTTGTGGGGCTAACCGAATACGGGCGCCATTGGCACCGCCACGGAAATCAGAACCTCGAAACGTGCGGGCGCTATCCCAAGCGGTCGCCACCAATTCGGAGACTGTTAAACCAGTTGCCAGAATTTTGGTTTTTAACTCGGCAATTTCCGCATCCGTTAACTGATAATCAACCCTTGGCACCGGATCTTGCCAAATCAAATCTTCCGCGGGTACGTCAGGGCCAAGGTAACGGCTTTTGGGTCCTAAATCGCGGTGAGTTAACTTAAACCAAGCGCGGGCAAACACTTCGGAAAAATAAGCCGGATCGGCATAAAACTTCTCAGAAATTTTGCGGTAGGCCGGATCCATTTTTAACGCCATGTCGGCATCGGTCATCATTGGCTTACAACGAATAGACGGATCTTCAACGTCGACCGGTTTGTCTTCCTCGCGGATATCGACCGGTTCCCATTGCCAGGCGCCGGCCGGGCTTTTACAAAGCTGCCAGTCGTAGGTAAATAACAGATAGAAATAACCGTTGTCCCATTTTGTTGGATGGGTGGTCCAGGCGCCTTCTACACCACTAGTGACAGTATCACGGCCAATCCCCCGGCTGTGGTGATTCATCCAGCCAAAACCCTGTTCGTGAATATCGGCACCCTCCGGTGCTGGGCCTAATTTCTCGGCGTTGCCATTACCGTGCGCTTTACCCACGGTGTGACCGCCGGCCGTTAAGGCGACTGTTTCTTCATCGTCCATCGCCATCCGAGCGAAGGTTTCGCGCATATCGGCAGCCGTTTTTAACGGATCCGGATTACCATCAACACCTTCCGGGTTGACATAAATCAGCCCCATCATCACCGCGGCCAGTGGATTTTCCAGTTCACGATTATTGCTGTAACGACTGTGTTCGTTGGCAGTTGGCGCGAGCCAGGCTTGTTCTGAACCCCAATAAATGTCTTTTTCCGGATGCCAGATGTCTTCGCGGCCACCGGCAAAACCGAAGGTTTTTAACCCCATCGATTCATAAGCCATATTGCCGGCCAGGATCATTAAATCGGCCCAAGACAGTTTGTTGCCATATTTACGTTTAATTGGCCACAGCAACCGACGCGCTTTGTCGAGGTTGCCATTATCTGGCCAGCTATTGAGCGGGGAAAAACGTTGATTGCCGGTACCGGCGCCGCCACGACCATCGGCAATCCGGTAGGTGCCGGCCGAGTGCCATGCCATCCGGATCATCAAACCACCGTAGTGACCCCAGTCGGCAGGCCACCAGTCTTGGCTTTGTGTCATTAAGGTTTTTAAGTCAGCTTTTACGGCCGCTAAATCAAGAGATTTAAAAGCTTCGGCGTAGTTAAAGTCTGCATCCATTGGATTCGTTTTAAGGTCATGTTGATGCAAAATATCGAGATTGAGCGAATTCGGCCACCAGTTCTGACTGGATGTTGCGGCTGATGTATTGCCGCCATGCATCACCGGGCATTTACCCTTGGTCGCTTGTGGATTGTCCATGAAGTTTCTCCTTTGGTTGTTGTTCACAAAGATCATGATGTAAAAAATCAGTGATCTGCTAATACCGGTGCACGACATTAAAGGTAGACCTAAAATACTATTTCTTAAATCAACTTTAATTAACAACCTCAATCGATTTTATCGATTGAAACACCTCGATACGCCTCAGCTGCTGTCTGGCGGTCGCAGGGCTTTGCATACCAACAAGGAATATAAATGAAAGCACAAAATCACATGTGGATACTTGGTTCCTGCTTGCTGAATCTTTGGTTATCTTTACCGGTATCAGCGGCTGACGGCGAAGACGTCACCCAATGCCTGCAACATGCTCAGACCCAACAGGCACTAAATAGTTGCCAAATAAGGGATTTAAAACAAGCTGATGCTGAACTTAACCGGATTTATGCCTTGTTGCATAAAGTGTATCAGGACGATCCGGAGTTTTTAGCAAAGCTCAAACATTCACAACGGATCTGGATAAAATTACGGGATGCCGATATGGCAATGCATTTCCCAGCCGAAGACACAGCGCAGCACTATGGCAGTGTTTTTCCAATGTGTTATAGCACGGTGCTCACTGAGTTAACGCTGCAGCGGATTGCCTACCTTAAATTATGGCTCGAGGGTATCGAAGAAGGTGATGTCTGTAGTGGCTCAGTGAAACGGCCGGCGCAAATCCGCGATGCGTTGGAAAAATTAAAATAGCGGCACAACCGCTTTTACTTGCGCTGTCGAGTTAACAGCATTGCCAGCGTTAATTAATTGGCAGCCAACGAGAACACTGCTGGCCAGATTCAAGCTGCGCATTACAGTTAAAAGCTTTATAGACCTTGCAGTTTATCCGCCAGCATCGCACTGGAAAGCAACCCGGCATGGCCGTCAATCAGCTTGCCATGCTGGTCAAACACCAGTGTCAGCGGTAACGTTTGTTGACCTACCCAGCGACCCATGGTGCGCTGTGGATCCAA
>JAHJNE010000124.1 GCA_018820995.1 Gammaproteobacteria bacterium
CAGAAGATATGTGCATCATCCTGAGTAAAACCACGGACGCGCATCAAGCCATGCAAAGAACCTGACGGCTCATTACGATGACAGCAACCAAACTCAGCCATCCGCAATGGTAAATCACGGTAAGACTTCAGACCCTGATTGAAAATCTGCACGTGACCAGGGCAGTTCATTGGTTTAATTGCATATTCTCGTTTTTCCGACTCAGTGGTAAACATCGCACCGGCATATTTGTCCCAGTGACCCGATTTTTCCCACAAGCTGCGGTCCATCATCAACGGGCCCTTCACTTCGTCATAATCAAACGAGCGAAGTTTTTCGCGGACAAACTTTTCAAGTTCGGTGTAGATAGTCCAGCCATCGTTGTGCCAGAACACCATGCCTGGTGCTTCTTCTTGCCAGTGGAATAAATCCAGCGCCTTACCAATTTTACGGTGATCGCGTTTTTCAGCTTCTTCCAAACGGGTTAAATAAGCGCCCAATTGTTTTTTGTCTGCCCATGCCGTGCCATAAATACGTTGCAGCATTTTGTTTTTTGAATCGCCACGCCAGTAAGCACCAGCGACTTTCATAATTTTGAAATGTTGGCAAAAACGCATGTTTGGCACGTGTGGACCACGGCACATATCGACATATTCTTCATGATGGTATAAACCCGGCTGGTCGTCTTTGGCGACATTCTGCTCGAGGATTTCCATTTTGTAGCTTTCGCCACGCGCTGCGAAGGTGTCGTAAGCTTGTTGCCAGCTTACTTTTTTCTTCACAACGTCATATTCAGTTTTTGCCAGTTGCAGCATACGCTCTTCCAGCGCCGCTAAATCGTCAGTGCTGATTGGACGGTCTAAATCCACATCGTAATAAAAGCCGTTGTCGATCACTGGACCGATCGCCATTCTGACGTTTGGCCATAGTTGCTTAATCGCATGGCCCAATAAGTGCGCACAGGAGTGGCGCAGAATTTCTAAGCCTTCCTGATCTTTACTGGTGACTATTGATAATTTGATGTCACGGTCGATGATTTCACAGGCATCAACTAGTTGGCCATCAATTTTGCCGGCAATGGTCGCCTTGGCAAGGCCTGGACCGATGTCTTTGGCAACATCTAATACAGATAAAGGAGCATCAAAAACGCGCTGACTTCCATCAGGCAGAGTAATAACTGGCATGTCGTTTTCCTTACAGTGGTGGCCCGAACCAAGGGACACTTGTTTTGAACAATAAAAAAGTGAATGCGTATTGGCGTTCAACCATACGAACGGTTAAACCAACCCACAGCGGCGCGTAGCCTGTGCAGGTCGACCAAAAAGCGGCGTTATCTTACCTGTTTGTCGGCTTTACAGGCAACATTTGTTGTTGTTCAACAACCCAAGTTCACAAAAGCGTTTTTTGTTCCATACTGGAATGGTTCGCGCCGGTTTTTCGGTTACTACCAGGGAGCATAACGATGTGGCAAGCACTTGCTGAACAAATCAGTGCAGAATTGCAATGTAACTTTCAGATTGAGCATAAACAACAGCTATCAACTCACTCCGGTAATTTGCTTTATCAAATTCAGGGGCAGGAGCAACAGTTTTTTGTAAAACTCAATCAACGCGAAGTCTTGGACAGCTTCGAAACTGAAGCCCTTAGCTTACAGTTTATTTCACAACGTCATTGCCTACGTACCCCCAAAGTCGTGTGCGCCGGTCAAACCTTAGATAAATCCTTTTTGGTTCTAGAATACTTGCCACTGAGTAGCGAGCATCCATATGGCTGGCAAGCCTTGGGACACCAACTGGCTTTTTTACATCAAGCCGATGAGCAAGCAATGTATGGCTTTGATTGGGATAATTATTTGACTTCAACCATGCAACCTAACCAATGGCAATCGAACTGGTCGAGTTTTTTCTCTGAACAAAGAATTGGCTGGATGCTACAGCTTCTGGCAGAACAGCAACAACAATTTGGCGACATCGATATTATTGTTGAACGGGTACGGCAACGTTTACATGGTCATCAACCCAAACCCAGTTTGCTCCATGGTGAACTCATTCGCACCAATATTGGTTTTCTGGGTGAAATCCCATTGTTATTTGATCCTGCCTGTTATTTTGGTGATCGGGAAACAGATTTAGCTTACGCCGATATGTTTAACCCGCTGCCAGAGAGTTTTTTCTCCGCGTACAACCAAGTTAATCCGTTGCCTGAGGGTTACGCTGACCGCAAAGATCTTTATAATCTGTATCATCTTTTACACCACGCTTATTTGCGCGGTGGTCGTTATAGCTGGCAGGCGAAAGAATACATTCAGCAGCTGCTTGGTTAATTCCGGCCATTTGCGAGTTTCGGAGATGTATGTCTGCTGCGGTCATTTTTGATATGGACGGCTTGTTGCTCGATTCAGAGGATTTCTGGCAACAAGCTGAGTTTGAAATGTTTTCTTCGCTGGGTGTACCTCTAAAACCCGACGATACCGCAATCACACTAGGTTGGCGCTGTGATTATGTTGTACAACATTGGTACTCACAATTTCCGTGGCAAGGCGCAACGCCAGCCGAGGTTGGCGACGCCATTATCGACAAAGTCATTCAATTGATTGTCAAAAATGGCAAACTAATGCCAGGTGCTGTTGCAGCGCTAACCTTATCAAAACAATTGTCATTACCCACTGCACTCGCCACATCGTCTAATCACCGAATGATGTTGGCTACACTGAAACATTTTGATTTACTCCACTATTTTCAGGCAACTTGCTCTGCCGAGTTTTTGCCCTATGCAAAACCACATCCTCAGGTTTACTTGAATGCCGCTGCGGCGCTTGGTGTCGAGCCACAACAATGTGTCGCGCTGGAAGATAGTATCACCGGTGTGATTGCAGCGAAGGCGGCTCGAATGCGCTGTATTGCCGTGCCTGAACACGCAAATTTCAACGACGCCCGCTATGCGATTGCCGATCTGAAGCTGCCATCTTTGTTGGATTTAACTGCAGCGGAGTTAATTAGATGAGCAAAGTTGAATCAAAAGATATTGTCGAGCCGACAAAGACTGGTGCAGCGGCGCAACAGGATGTGATCACAGCATCAGCATCCAAAAAAGTCGCGCTGGTCACCGGTAGTGCCAAACGCCTTGGCCGTGAAATTATAACGACCCTGCATCATGCTGGATTTAACGTCATTGTGCATTGTCGGCAATCAGTTATTGACGCAGAGCAACTGTGTCAGCAACTAAATTTAATCCGACCTGGGTCAGCCATCTGGTTAAGTGCTGATTTAACCAATGATCAGGCCCTCAATGAATTTGCTGCAAAAATCCCCCGCTGTTTTGGCAAGCTCGATGTCCTCGTCAACAACGCCTCGAGTTTTTATCCAACGCCCGTCGCCAGCGCGACTTTAGCGCAATGGGATGATTTATTTGGCAGTAATGTCAAAGCGCCATTTTTCCTGACGCAAGCACTCGCACCTGAGCTTTCGAAGCAAAAGGGTTGTGTAATCAATCTGGTAGATATTCACGCCGAAAAACCGCTGGCAGAACATTCGGTGTACTGCATGGCGAAAGCGGCGTTAGTAATGATGACCAAGTCACTGGCCCGCGATTTAGCACCTACAATAAGAGTGAACGGCATTGCACCAGGCGCAATTTTATGGCCATCAGAGCAGCCCACCACTGCCACAATGCCCACACTGACCGAGCAGGATAAAAGCAGTATTTTGGCGCAGATCCCACTTGGCCACTTAGGTCAACCAACAGACATTGCGCAAACAGTGTTGTTTCTGGCGACTTCACCTTACATCACCGGACAGATCGTCGCGGTGGACGGCGGTCGAAGCTTAGGCGGAGCCAATAAGGCGTAACGAAAAGCCTTCTCCAGAACAGTATTTCGCGCTATGGAGAACATGATGGACTTAATTCACAAAACCATTCTCTGCCCCTTCTGCGGTCACCCAACCCATGTAACTATCGATGTGAGTGGTGATGATCAGGATGACATTGAAGATTGCAGCAATTGCTGCAATCCGATTCATATAGTGACTCATAAAGATGAACTTCATAAAAGTGTTCAGGTGTTTGTTGATGCTGACGACGAACAGTTTTATTAAATTAATCCCCTGAATGGTAAAAAAGCCGTAGCTCTTTTTACCGAAGGCTTTAACTCAACGAGGCACTAGGCAACGTCAATCTCTGTTGTTTTTATTGCGGGGTAATCAACCCTCGAGCCAACAACAGCCGCTCAACCGTTTGTACAATGGTATAGCTTTGTTGGTCAATTTCGATATTAACCTGACTACCCGCTTGTCGACTACCAAGGTTGGTCACAGCGAGGGTCTCCGGAATGATATGTAACCAAAACCGCCCTTCTTCAACCACACCGACCGTCAAGCTGATCCCGTCGATGGCGATAAACCCCTTACTAAAAACATAAGGTTGCCATTCAGGTGCTAATTGCAGCTGTATTGCCCAGTTATCCGCTGACTCAACAATTTGTAAAACTTCGGCTTGAGTTTGAATATGCCCTGATAAAATATGGCCTCCCAATTCGCTGCCAAGCGTCAGTGAGCGCTCAAAGTTAACCACAGCACCCAACGCCAACTGCCCTAAATTCGTCAAACGCAGCGTTTCATCGATAATATCAAACTGGACCCAACCAAGTTCTGTTGATGCATCAAAAGCGGTGACCGTCAGACAGGTACCATTAATGGCGATACTCGCGCCTTGCGCTAATTGTTTTAAAAACTGACTGGCCACTTGTAACCTCAGTTTTCGAAAGCCTGGCCTATCTTCAATTTGACTGACCTGCGCGGTAGTTTGAACGATTCCGGTAAACATCTGTGCCCCTTTTTATGGTAAATTGCTGTCTGTTTTACGCATCATTTATCGAACCAGATGCGTGTCGGATCCTCATTCAGCGAGTCGCCATGTTACCTTTTTCCCGCTTTGAAGCCAAAACCATCCTGAAATTGTCTGGCCCTATTGTGCTGGCACAGTTGACACAAACCATGATGTACGTCATTGATACACTAATGGCAGGTCGGGTAAGCCCGGTCGATATGGCGGGCATTGCAGTCGCTTCAGCACTTTGGCTGCCAATTATTCTTACTTTCCAGGGTTTACTTCTCGCATTAACACCGATTATTGCCCAGCATTTTGGCGCCAAACAGCAGCAACAAATCACCGCGGTTACCCTACAAGGCGGCTATTTGGCGATGACATTGGCCGTCTTCATTTTTATCCTGATGCAGTTTATTGCTATGCCGGTTGGCATGATGGAGATGGACGACCAGTTACGGCACAAGGCCCTCGATTATATGGGGTACATTGCCTGGGGCATATTTCCAGCGGCTGGCTATATGGTGCTTAGAAACCTGTTTGAAGGCATCGGCTACACCAAAGCGACCATGTGGATAAGCTTTGTCGGTATTCTGGTCAATATCCCGGCCAATTATATCTTCATTTATGGCAAATTAGGGGTACCGGCTTTAGGTGGTGCTGGTTGCGGCATTGCGACCTCACTGGTGTTCTTAGCCCAATTTATTGCCATTGGCATTTACGTCATGACCAGCCGCCGTACCGCCTTTTTTAGAGTGCGGCTACCCAGTTTTTTCCCAAAATTACCTGAAATTTGGCAAATCATTAAGCTTGGGACGCCTATCGCTTTTGCGATGTTCTTCGAAGTCACGTTATTTGCCTGCATTCCGTTGATGATTGTTCATTTAGGGCCAACGGTCGTAGCTTCGCATCAGATAGCGAACAATTACAGCGCTTTAGTCTTTATGCTGCCGCTCAGTATGGGGATGGCGACAACGATTCGGGTTGGCCATTTGGCGGGAGCAATGGATGTGAAAGAGCTGCGAACAGCGATCAGCACAGCGATTATTCTGGCTATTATAATGGCCTTTGGCATTGCTGGTTTTACTTACCTCACCCGCGACTTGGTCGCTTCACTTTATACTAAGGATCCGGCGGTGCTGGCGATGGCGAGCTCGATTTTGGTATTGGCCTGTTTTTATCAAATTTCCGATGCGATTCAAGTCGTTTCAAGCTGCGCATTACGTGGCCTTAAATACACAACACCGATATTTTATATCACGCTGGTCGCCTATTGGCCGATTGGATTTGGACTTGGCACTGTGCTTGGTTTAACTGACTGGATAGTGCCTCGCATGGGAGCGCAGGGTTTTTGGATCGGAATTATCGTCGGATTGACCGTTGCCGCCGTATTGCTATCATGGATCCTTCGACAGCAGCTGCATAAAATTGAACATGGTCAAACTCAAGCTTATCCATCTTAAGCCGCGGTATAGAGTGCAAAAGCCCCATCAATGGCTGAAAACTGTAGCGCTGCAAGTGATGTTACTTAGCGGCTTGTTGCAGGCTGGTTGTCATCGCATTGATGCGGATTCGTTGTTTAGTGACTATCAGCAGCGTCTACACCGAGTGTTGCAACTGCCTGAAGCGATAGCCGAAGATGAAGACATAACGCCATTGCCACCAATTCGGCAGCTTTTGCAGCCAATCCCTGAAAGTAAACTAAATCTCATCGACTTAGTGGCGCTTCGACACTGCAACTTGCAACAGCTGATTGCTGAACGAAACAATAGCCTTGGCAAAGTGATGACCAGCGCCAATCAGCTAGGGTATGAGCTACAGCTACTGTTTTCAATCAAGCCCTGTCTACAGCACCCGCAGTTGGACACCAAGCTACAAACAGAACTGCAGCATATTTTTCGGCAAAAACAACAACAATTGCCGATGGTGCTACAAAACTTCCTGACGACAGACATCACGTTGCGCAAACAACTGAGTGGCCAACCCAGACTATTAACGCTCGGCGCAGCAGCCGCCATCACAGAGCCATTAACTGCGCTTAAAAACCTTAATTTGCTTAAACAGCAGGTGCTTGCGGATCATTTGGTAATCGATGGTGGCATGGATGCCAATTTTATCAATCAACAGCTTGGCGTGTTATATCGCGGCAACTTTATAGCCGACTGGCAATATACCCTGCGCCAGAGTAATGGCTGGCTTACCACAATTAACAAGCAGCTATCCAAAATCCAACCACGGAATATCTGTCCACAACAGACGGGTAACAGTAAAACAGAAATACTGAACAATATTCTGACGCAGATTTTTATCCCCAGGGTGCAGAGTTACTTGGCTGAGATTGACCGCATTAGCTATCAGTTGGTACCGGAGATGACTGCGCTGTATCAAGGGACTGCGCTTGTTGGCATCGTTGAGGCGCGGATGACTAAACCAGCAGAACAATTGCGGGTTTTACTGAAACAACATGTCGCCTGGTATCAACAGGTGCAGCAAGAATGTCAAGTCCCCCCGCCTCGTCCAGCGGGTTCACGAGTAGAAAATAGCTGAGATAGCACAAAATTGCAGCGCTTGGCAGCGCGCGCTTAAAAATCGCTTGCAATAGCAAGGCTGCGAAAATACTATAGCGCTCGTTGTCAAAACGCCCAATCAGGCATTTTCACACAAAGCGTCCTTAGCTCAGTTGGTTAGAGCACCACCTTGACATGGTGGGGGTCGGTGGTTCGAGTCCACTAGGACGCACCAAATTTCAAAACGCCAGTTTTGAAATTGCTGCTTAAAACGGCAGTATTACCCTAAAA
>JAHJNE010000125.1 GCA_018820995.1 Gammaproteobacteria bacterium
ATAGCCACTTGCGCTGTTTCGCCGGCGCTGCGTTTCGCCCGATACATCCCTTCCGTATTAAATGGCCAGCTGATGTTGCCGTCTTTATCCATCACGATCACACCACCGGTACCACCGACTTTTTTCAGTTCCTGTTGAATCACCTGATTGGCAGCCGTTGACGCGCTCACGCCGGCATATTTCACCCTGGCGCAAATATCAGCAGCAACCCGATAGCGAATAAAAAACTCGCCATGTCCTGTTGCCGACACCGCACAACTGCTGTTATCTGCAAAGTTGCCAGCGCCAATGATAGGTGCATCGCCAATCCGGCCATAACGTTTAGCGGTCATGCCTCCGGTTGAAGTGGCAGCAGCCAGATTGCCCTGTTTATCCAACGCCACAGCACCAACGGTGCCCATATTCCATTGCGGTTGCCACATCGGTGACAATCGAAGTGACGCCTGATGCGGTTGTTGTTTCATGGTTTCGCGCGCTTTTTCTAACGCTTTGAAGCGAAACTCAGTGTCAAAATAACTATTTGGCACAAGCTGTAGCTGCTGCTCCTTGGCAAATTGCTCGGCGCCTTTGCCTGCGAGCATCACATGTTCCGATTTTTCCATGACAGCACGTGCCAGTAACACCGGGTTTTTCACATTCGTCACACCAGCAACAGCGCCAGCTTCCAAGGTGTCGCCTCGCATGATCGATGCGTCGAGCTCATGCCCTCCTTCGTAGGTATAGACCGCACCTTTCCCGGCATTAAACAAAGGTGAATCTTCCAATACCAGCACCGCCTGACTCACTGCGTCGACACTGCTTCCGCCTTGTTCCAATACCTTGTAACCAGTATCAACCGCACGTTTTAACGTCTGTTCATAGCCATCTTGCTGCGCTTTTGTCATGGTGGCTTTATTCATAGTCCCAGCGCCACCATGAATCACAATAGCAAAGTCGGTTTTAGCCATAACCGGTGCCGCAAGGCACGCTAGCCCCAGCAGCATCGTTAATTTAAAATTGGCTTTAGATAGAGAAGGAAATAACAAAGGCATAAAAGTCCTCGAACAAGGAAAAAACACGGACTGTTAGCTAACTCGAAATCGATGTGCAACGCAAGCGGTCTGTCGGCGATTGCGGCAACTAGCAGAAAGCTTGCGTCAGATCAAAAACTCATCGCCTAATTGAACTTAAGCTACCGCTCGCGCTTTGACATTCAACTGGACTCACGCCGAAAAGCAGCAAAACCACTCAAGTAAAAAATCTAATTAGCATATAAGGAACGATGATGAGCTTAGAAAAACATGATTTAGTACATGAGTTTCCTGAACTACGGGAAAAAATTCATCAACTCAAAACAACAGACCACCATTTTGCTAAGCTTTTTTCGCAATATCATGACGTTGACCATGAGGTATTGCGTTTAGAACAAGGAGCTGAAGTCAGTTCAGAACAATATCTGGAAGAACGCAAAAAAGTACGACTGTCGCTAAAAGACCAGTTATATAGTGCATTAATTGCTTAACATTCCTAAAAACGGAGCCAGTGAGACTGGCTCTGTTTTTTATCAGCAAATGAATACCATAGCCGCTAGTGACAGTTTTTCGCGCGGCGAAACCCAGCATCAATAGCACTTGTTTCTGAATCGAACCAACGTTGATTTTTCTCTGCTATCTGGTTAAAACCCGGACATTGTTTTAAATGGTACAACTTGCTGTTTTTATTGCCCAAAACAAGCAACTTATCTGCTGCTATTGATTTGGTTTGAGCAGACGTTTTGCCAGAAGAAGATTGCTTTTGTTCAACGGGGTGACTGCTCGTCGCTGCAGTTGTGTCATTCAGAGCTGAAATACGGCCATAACCGGTTGGCATATATCCGAGATACCATTCCCGACTACCGGTCACGAAATAATTCGGTTGCCCCATTTGTTGGGCGATGCGCTGATTTAACAGCAACTCGCGCTTATCCACAGGGTCAGCCTGATGCCATTTTAGCAACATCTTTTGCTGTGCCGGGTCTAGTTGAATCAGGTATTTATCAGCCATATAAAAATAAATACGTGCGATATCTCCACGCACTTCCGCTCTTGGTTCCGTCAACTTGCGCTTAAAATCAATCCGTACCGGACATGCGCCATGTTGTGGTTGCACCTGTGGCAATTCGGCAAAAGCAAAGTTTGCGCGATCGCCATTCACTTCACCAATCGCCGGTTTAAGATTAAATAAATCGGCTTCCATCAGCCGAAACTCTTTGTCATTTCGACCACATTGCTCGCGACCACCTTGCTGCCAACAACTTAAATTACGGCCAAACTGATGCGCTGGCATCACATGTTCCCACTCAATTCGCTGCGCTCTGGG
>JAHJNE010000126.1 GCA_018820995.1 Gammaproteobacteria bacterium
ACACCTGAATATGGCGCGACGGCGGCGATGTTCTACATCGACCAGCAAACCCTGGATTATTTAACCTTAACCGGCCGCGAGGCTGCGCAAGTGAAATTGGTTGAAACCTACGCCAAGACAGCAGGTCTGTGGGCTGATAGTTTAAAAACCGCGGTTTATCCACGGGTTCTGACCTTTGATTTATCTTCGGTGGTGCGAAATATCGCCGGGCCGTCAAACCCACATTCACGGGTCGCCACCACCGATTTGGCCGTTAAGGGCATTAGCGGTGTGGTCGAAAACGAACCTGGATTAATGCCGGATGGCGCCGTCATTATTGCCGCTATTACCAGTTGTACCAATACCAGTAACCCGCGTAACGTGATTGCGGCCGGGCTACTGGCTCGAAATGCCCACAAGTTGGGGTTAAATCGCAAGCCTTGGGTGAAAACGTCTTTGGCGCCCGGATCCAAAGCTGTTGAGCTGTATTTAAAAGAAGCGAATTTACTGACTGAACTCGAAGCTTTGGGTTTTGGTATTGTCGGTTTTGCCTGCACCACCTGTAACGGCATGAGTGGTGCTTTAGATCCGGTGATCCAGCAAGAAGTGATTGACCGTGATTTATACGCGACAGCCGTGTTGTCTGGTAATCGTAACTTTGATGGCCGTATTCACCCTTATGCCAAACAGGCATTTTTGGCCTCACCAGCCCTGGTGGTCGCCTACGCTATTGCCGGTACGATCCGCTTTGATATCGAAAAAGATATCTTGGGTATTGCCGCCGACGGCGCTGAAATCCGCCTAAAAGACATCTGGCCAACCGACGCTGAAATTGATGCGGTGGTCGCAGCCAGTGTTAAACCTGAACAATACCGTAAAGTGTATGAGCCGATGTTTGCCGTTTCTGTGGATTATGGCGAGAAAATCAGCCCACTGTATGACTGGCGCGGTCAAAGCACTTATATCCGTCGTCCGCCTTATTGGGAAGGTGCATTGGCCGGTGAGCGCAGCTTAAAGGGCATGCTGCCGCTGGCGGTATTGGGTGACAACATCACCACTGACCACTTATCGCCTTCCAACGCTATTATGCTCGACAGTGCGGCGGGTGAATACCTGCATAAAATGGGGTTGCCGGAGGAAGATTTTAACTCTTATGCGACACATCGCGGCGATCATCTAACTGCACAGCGTGCGACCTTTGCCAATCCTAAGCTTATCAATGAGATGGCGGTAGTTGATGGCAAAGTGAAGCAAGGCTCGTTGACGCGGATTGAGCCGGAAGGCAAGGTGACGCGGATGTGGGAAGCCATTGAAACCTACATGGAACGCAAACAGCCACTGATTATTATTGCCGGCGCTGATTATGGTCAGGGGTCGTCGCGCGATTGGGCGGCAAAAGGCGTGCGTTTAGCAGGCGTTGAAGCGATAGTCGCCGAAGGTTTTGAACGTATCCACCGCACCAATTTGGTCGGCATGGGCGTGTTGCCGCTGGAGTTTAAAGCCGGGGTTAATCGCTTGACGTTGGGGCTTGATGGCAGCGAAAGTTACGATGTCATCGGTGAGCGCCTGCCGCGCAATGATTTGACCTTAGTGATTCATCGGCGTAATGGCGAGACCATACAAGTGCCTGTCACTTGCCGGCTTGATACCGCTGAAGAAGTGTCTATTTACGACGCCGGTGGTGTATTGCAGCGCTTTGCCAAAGATTTTTTGGGTGGTGCTGTCTAAAGTTGTTGGACCGTCGCCGGAACTGCGGGTAGCCAGTCTACCCGTATCCTTTTTTCTACCACATTCGGTTTTACTGAATGCGGTTTTTTCAAAGTAGGTTTGTGATGACTTTTACCCCACAAATGGCCCCACAAATTAAAATCGCCGCCACTTATATGCGTGGCGGTACCAGTAAAGGTGTGTTTTTCCGCTTGCAAGATTTACCACCGGCCGCGCAAATCCCCGGTGCCGCGCGTGACCAATTATTATTACGAGTGATTGGTAGTCCTGATCCCTATGGTAAACATACCGATGGTATGGGCGGGGCGACTTCTAGTACCAGTAAAACCGTCATTTTGAGTCAAAGTAGCAGAGCCGATCATGATGTCGATTATCTGTTTGGGCAGGTGGCTATCGATAAACCGTTCATCGATTGGAGTGGTAACTGCGGCAACTTAACGGCGGCCGTAGGCTCATTTGCCATCAGTAATGGCTTAGTTGATGCCGCCCGTATTCCGGCAAATGGCATCTGTACTGTGCGTATTTGGCAAGCCAATATCAGTAAAAGCATTATTGCCCATGTGCCAATCACCAACGGCGCTGTGCAGGAAACCGGTGATTTTGAACTGGATGGCGTGACCTTTCCAGCTGCAGAAGTGCAAATTGAGTTTCTTGATCCGGCAGCGGACGAAGATGGTGCTGGCGGTTCGATGTTTCCAACCGGCCAATTGGTTGATGAGTTAGAGGTACCTGGCGTTGGCTGCTTTAAAGCAACCTTAATTAACGCCGGCATTCCTACCATTTTTGTCAATGCGGCGGACATCGGTTATAGCGGCACGGAATTACAAGACGCTATTAACAATGATGACAAAGCGCTCGCACGATTTGAAACGATCCGGGCTTATGGCGCGTTAAAAATGGGCTTAATTACCGAGCTTGAACAAGCAAAAAGTCGGCAACACACGCCTAAAATTGCTTTTGTGGCAGCGCCTGCGGCTTACGTGTCGTCGAGCGGTAAGCACATTGCTGCAACTGAGACTGATTTATCAGTACGGGCACTCTCGATGGGTAAGCTTCATCATGCGATGATGGGAACAGCTGCGGTTGCCATTGGCACAGCGGCAGCGATTCCTGGTACTTTGGTCAATTTGGCGGCGGGTGGTGGTGATCGCACTGCGGTGCGTTTTGGTCATCCATCGGGTACGCTGCGGGTCGGGGCCGAAGCGCAATTTGTCGATGGCCAGTGGCAGGTGAAAAAGGCGATCATGAGTCGTAGCGCCAGAGTTCTGATGGAAGGGTGGGTCAGGGTACCGATGTCCTGAAACCGTTGACAGGCTTTTTAGCGCTGTTGATTGCAAATTAAGTTTTTTCTGTTTAGATTGGTACAAAGACCTTCAACACAGCGGGATGCATAAGATGAAAAAGTTGTTTATTGCCGGCTTGCTGGCTGCCAGCGTAGGAACAAGTGTTCAGGCGGCTGATCAAGATTATAAATTGGTGACTGTAGCTGGATATTTAAACTTTTATTTGTTGAATTTAAATGCTTGCCAGGATTTTCATCCATCGGTCCGTCACGCTGCCTATGATGCAGAAAAAACCTTGTATCCTTGGCTTGATAAGCTTGATGCAAAAACCAAAAACAGTATTGATGCCAGCGTGATTAGCGATGTGGTGAAAAAACGCCGTAACGCCTTAAACGCGCAAATTAACGAAGGTGATTTTACCGTTGATCATTGTCAAGCTGTCGTGAAGTTGTTAACCGGAGACGGACTTGACAAAACTTTACTGAAAAACCTCGACTAAATCTTACTAGGAACAGCCCATCGCAAAGATGGGCTTTGGTACTGATGTTATCTATTCGTCTGATGCTGAGCACTGATTTACCGGCGGTCGTGAAACTACAGGACCGCTGTTATGCTGCTGAGTTGTTTGAACCCGCTGATGTTGTGATCAATCGTTTTAAAAATTGTGCTGAAACCTGCTGGGTTGCAGTATATCAGGACAAACTTTGGGGTTATTTGTTCTGTTATCCTAGTCTGTTAGGTAAAGTTGGTGCATTGGCAGAAGATTTCATGCCTATTCCTAATGCTGATTGCCTGTATCTCCATGATATGGCCGTGAGTAGTGACGCTCGTGGTCAGGGTGTCGCCCGGTCTCTGCTGGAATATGCAGAGCATTATGCGATGCAGCAGCAATTCAGTGCATTGGCACTGGTTGCGGTGCAAAATTCCGCTTCTTACTGGCAACAACAAGGATTTTTAGCCTTGCCATCAATATCGCCGGAACAACAGCTTCTTCTCGCGAGTTATACCGGTCAGCACGCCCAATATCTGCAAAAATTGTTATAGCTGAATGGTTTGTCACTGCTGCTGATTGTCATAACCCTGTCATTTCCTGTCACTAAGCTCTGCCAATGATTAAATGGATTGCTAGAGCGGAGAACGTGATGCGTTGGTTGTTGTTATTGGTAAGTTTTAATCTGGCGGCAGCGTGTCCGCAGTGGCCATTGGTGATTGCACACCGCGGCGCGAGTGGTTATTTACCAGAGCACAGTCTTGCTGCTTACCAACGTGCGTTAGAGCAAGGCGCTGATATCATTGAAATAGACTTGGTGCCGACCAAGGATGGTGTGTTAGTCAGTCGCCATGAAAATGAATTAAGCGGTAGTACTGATATCGCTAGCCGGGCTGAATTTGCGGACCGTAAAACCCAAAAAGTCATCGATGGTGTCTTACAAGAAGGTTGGTTTAGCGAAGATTTTACCCTCGCAGAACTACGGCGGATTAAATTACGCGAATCAATGCCGCAACTGCGTCCACAAAGCGCCGCCTTTGATGGTCAGTTTGATTTGGTGACTTTGCCGGAAGTGTTGCAGTTACTGCAACGGCATCGAATTAAAAGCGGACGGCAAGTCGGCATCTATATTGAAACAAAACACCCAACCTATTTTGCCAACATAGGCACCCGTCTGGACGGCACTCCCATCGCGACCGATATCACCCGTTTGTTAGTTCAGCAGCTGCAGCAATATCAAGATCTGTTGCCGAATGATGTTTATATCCAATCCTTTGAAATGACCAATTTGTGGCAGTTAAAGCATCGACTTTTGCCTGACAGTGGCTTGAAGGTGCAATTAATCCAGTTGATTGGCGATACCAGTAAAACCTACCTGCTGCCGCAGGCAAATTTTTCCGAACCTTATGACATTGTCTATTGGCGGCAACAGCCACAGCAACCTGCGTCCTACATTGAACTGAATAAGCTGCTGCCAGCAGTC
>JAHJNE010000127.1 GCA_018820995.1 Gammaproteobacteria bacterium
CTGACCGACCAGCCGATGCGATGGGCGCGCCACAAATCACGCAGACGGATCAGGGTTGGCTGCTGCATGGGGTGTCCGCATGTTTATACTGGTGGTGATTCTGAATGTGATGCTGGCTGGGGCTTTGTTGCAAAAAATCTTGCATCGGATAAATGCCCAGCAGCTCGCCCTGATCGATTTGAATCACTTGCTCCAGCCAGCCGAGGTCCTGCCATTGATGACTAGCCAGCAGCAGCGTTTTACCTTGTGACAGGGTGGCAAGCAAATCACAAATTTGTGCCGCACTTTGTGCATCCAGTTCTGCCACCGGCTCATCCAATAGCCAGATAGGTTTGTCTTGCAACAATAACCTGGCCAGTGCCAGTCGTTGTTGTTGGCCCCCTGATAAACCACTGCCAGCTTCACCAATACGGCTGTGCAGGCCTTGTTGTCGCTGTAAAAAATCCCATAAATCCACTTGCATCAAAGCAGCCTGCATTTGTGCATCCGACACATCAGGGTTTGCCAATTGCAGATTGTCGGCAACTGTCCCGGGTAATAACTCAGCTTGTTGCGTCAAATAGGCCAATTGGCATCGCAGTAACGGCAGCTCACGCCATGCTAGCGGTTGTTGGTTGAGGAATAACTGACCGCTGCCAGGCACAAAACCAGCCAACAATTGCAGCAAGGTTGATTTGCCGCTGCCACTGGCACCTTGCACCAAATAACGGACGCCTTGTCCGAGCTGTAGTTGCTCCAGCACCAGTCTGGGCGACTCCGGCTTACCGACGACTATCTGTTGTAAGCTCAGGCTTTGCATCGTGGGTAATGCGGCTGGCGCAGCATTGATCTGCGCTTGGTTGTCGCTGTTTGTTGTGGCTTGCGGTGCCGGTGTTGCCGTCTGCCCGGCAAGAGTTTCGGCCTGCCATAACGGCGTTAAATTGAGGCTCGCCGCCTGCGCCTGGGCTTTGGCGTGATAATCATTGCCCAATTGGCGTAAGGGTTGATAAAACTCAGGTGCCAGTAACAAGATAAACAGCGCCGGCTGATACAACACCGGTACCTGTTGTTTCAGCCACGGCAATTCACCGAGCAAACCCAGCCCTAAATAAAGCGCCACCAAGGCGATGGCGAGCGAGGTAAAAAGCTCCAGCACGGCGGTGGATAAAAACGCCAGTCGCAGCACTTGCATGGTGCTTGTTTGATAACGCTCGGCGGCACCGGTTAAATGCGCCTGAGCAATACCGGTGGCGTTCAGTCGTTTTAACAGCGGCAAGCCTTGTAGAAAATCGTATAAACGACCGCCCATCCGGCTTAACACTGCCAGTTGTGTTTGGCTGGCTTTACTGGCTTCGCGTCCAACCAAAATCATAAATAGTGGCACCAAAGGCGCGGTGCAAAGCAATAAAAACGCCGCAAATAAACTATGCCAGCCGACCGCAATTGCAATCAGTAACGGCGCAATCACTACTTGCACCAGTTGTGGCCAATAGCGGCTGATGTACCCATCCAGCGCATCGACTTGTTCGGTGATCAGCGTCGATAAGCTGCCATCCGCACCAAACCGCTGGCGGGCAGGGCCAAGCAGGGCGACTTTGTGTAGCAATTGTTGGCGAAGTTCGCGTCTTAATTGGCGACTGACTTGCTGCGCCAGCAATTCTTTGCCCGACAATAACAATTGCCGCAGCACAAAAATCGCTGCAAAACTGAGCCAAGTGGATAAAGCGGCGGCTTGACGTTGTAATAAATGAGCGGCGATATCCGCGAGTAGCCATAACTGTGCAATCAGCAAGGGTACACTGCAGGCAGCCAATAAGGCGGAAAAAGACAGCTGCGACCGGTAAGGTCGCAGCCATTGTTGTAGTAACGAAGTGCGCATCAGTTGGTGTCGGATTCTTCACCAGCGTAGCCGTTCAGTTCCAGCCACATCGCATTAATGATGCCGAATGAACAGGCCAGTAACACGCCTAAGATCCAAGCGAAATACCACATAAGTTGCTCCTTAATACAGGCTGTGAGTGTTGTTGCGAATATGCTCTTCATTCAGGCGACCGAACATTTGGACATAACTCCAGATGGTGTAAGCCAGAACAATAGGCACAAAGATACAAGCCACCACAAACATAATTTTTAATGTCAGCTCACTCGACGTTGCGTCCCACAGTGTCAAACTATGGTTCGGGTTTGAGCTAGACGGCATTACAAACGGAAACATCGAAATGCCACAGGTCAGAATCACGCCGGCCTGGCCTAACGACGACAGAATAAACGCCAGTGCCCCTTTGCTCAGTTTGCTACAAAGACCCGCCAGCGCAAAGGCGGCAATGCCCAATACTGGCGCCAGCCACAGCAGCGGATACGCCGCATAATTGCTAAACCAGGCGTCTGCTTTCACTTCAACGGTTTTGCTGACAGCATTATTAATGGCGTTGTGGTCCAGTACACTGGTCACCACATAACCATCGATGCCGGCTTTTAACCACAGGCCAGCCAGTACAAACAAAATCGCCGCACCTAAACCACTGATCATGCCAGCCATCTGACTTCTTGCCAGCACTTCACCTTCGGTTTTCATCTGTAAATAAGCCGCGCCCTGACTGACAAACATCAGCAGACTCATCACCCCAACCAGCAAGGCAAATGGATTGAGCAGTGCAAAAAACGATCCGGTGTAGTAAATCCGCAGCAGGTCGTCAAAATGAAACGGTACCCCTTGCAACAAGTTACCAAAAGCCACGCCAAAAATAATCGGCGGGATGGCTGAACCAGCGGTCAATGCCCAGTCCCAGTTACTGCGCCACTTGGCGTTATCAAGTTTTGAGCGATAGTCAAAACCGATCGGCCGCAAGAACAGCGCCGCTAACGTCAACATCATCGCCAGATAAAACCCGCTAAAAGCGGTGGCATAGACCGGCGGCCAGGCGGCGAATAACGCGCCACCGGCCGTGATCAACCACACCTGATTACCATCCCAGTGCGGCGCAACGGCATTAATCATCACCCGGCGTTGTTCGTCGTTTTTGCCGACCACTTTTAATAAAGCACCGACACCCATGTCAAAACCATCGGTTACGGCAAAGCCAATCAACAGGACGCCGATTAATAACCACCAGATAAATCTTAAAAATTCGTAATCCATGTTACACCCCTTGAACCTTGCCAGTTTCCAGATCGTATTTGCCAGTATGCAAAGCGGACGGGCCTTTGCGGGCAAAGTGTTGCATCAACCAGATTTCGATCACCAGAAACACCGTATACAACGCGGTGATTAAACCAAGACTGGTCCAAATTTGCCCTGCAGTCAGTGCGGAAGCCGCCAGATGGGTAGGTAACACTTCACCCACAGCCCAAGGTTGACGACCATATTCAGCGACAAACCAGCCCGCTTCACAGGCGATCCACGGCAACGGCAAGCTCACGACGGCCAATTTTAAGAACCAGGTTGGTTTTTGCTCTAAGCGTTTAGCGCTAAACCAGAAGGCCATGGCGAACACGAACAACATGATAAAACCGGCGGCAACCATGATCCGAAACGCCCAGAACATCGGTGCAATGGCAGGGATTGAATTATCCACTGCTTGTTGAATTTGCTCAGGCGTCGCTGTCGAAGGGTCTTTGGCATAAGCCGTTAATAACAGGCCATAACCTAAATCTTTTTTCACCGCTTCAAAGGCAGTTTTAGTGTCGGCCGAGGTATCACCGGCCCGCAACAGCTTTAACAGCCGGTAAGCTTCCATGCCGTTGACGATCCGTGTGCGGTGGATTTCTTTTAAATCTTTTAAGCCCAGCACTTGTTTATCCAGTGAGCGGGTGGCGATTAAGCCCAGTGCATAAGGCACTTTCACCGCATAATCGGTGTGCTGCGTTTCGCTATTTGGGATACCAATAATGGTAAACGAAGCCGGCGCCGGGTGGGTTTCCCATTCGGCTTCTACTGCGGCCAATTTTACTTTTTGCACATCACCCAGCTCATAACCAGATTCATCACCCAGCACAATCACCGAGCAGGATGCGGCTAAGCCAAAAGCGGCAGCGATAGCAAAACTGCGGCGGGCGAAGGCTAAATCGCGCCCTTTCAGCATGTACCAGGCAGAAATCGCCAGCACAAACATCGCGCCTGTGACATAACCTGCCGAGACGGTATGGACAAATTTCACCTGCGCCACCGGGTTAAAAATAACTTCGGTAAAACTGGTCATTTCCATCCGCATGGTGGTGTAGTTAAATTCAGCACCGACCGGGTTTTGCATCCAGCCGTTGGCAATTAAAATCCACAGCGCCGACAAATTTGACGCTAGGGCTACCAACCAGGTGACCATTAAATGTTTGACCTTGGATAAGCGATCCCAGCCAAAAAAGAACAAACCGACCAGCGTCGATTCAAGGAAAAATGCCATCAGGCCTTCAATCGCCAGCGGTGCGCCAAAAATATCACCGACATAA
>JAHJNE010000128.1 GCA_018820995.1 Gammaproteobacteria bacterium
CCTTTTGCTTCGAATTCGCTGTGGTGGTCGCGCAGGGCGCAAGCTTGGACTGTGCAGCCTGGTGTCATGGCTTTTGGATAAAAATACAGCAAAACCTGTTGAGTCTTAAGTAACTCTGTTAGCTGGATGGTTTGGTCATGCTGATTTTGAAGTGAAAAATCGGGGGCGATATCGCCAATCGTGAGTGTTTGCATCATGTTTCCTCAAAGGGCCGGAAATTCCAGCGACTTATTTATGTTCGATGTGCCTATTTGTTGCTGATCAGGCTCATACCAGCAAATAGTGCATTATTTTGGCAGCTATTTTTGTTTTGCTCCGCATCAAAGCTCGCCCTATGGTTTACCAACGAGGTCAAACTTTGGATCACGACCGCTCGTTATGCCTGCGGCTCAAAACTACCGATGAGCGACATTTCCTCGAGTTGTCGGGAAATTAACTGCTGTAGCTGTTGTGGTTGTACTTCCGCAGGTAACTGCACTGTCATGACGGTATTGGTATAAGGGATGCCATCTTGCAAGATGGTTTCAGAGCGCAAAGATCCGATATACACCTGATGATCCGCCAGCAAACTCGACATTTTGCCCAAAGTGCCAACTTTGTCCGGCCCGGTATACGACAACAGATAAGGTTTTGGTAACGGCTGTGGTTTATGCGCTGATGTGCGTTTGGTCATAGTCAGTAGATCAAGTGCTACACCTGAACTTGGCAATAAATATTCAATTTTGCTAATCGCAGCAGCATCGCCAGACAACAACATAATAAAGGTAAATTCGTTGCCAAAAATGGCCATTTTGCTGTCGACGATATTGCAGTTGCAGTCACTGACCAGACGAGCGAGCTGACTGACGATACCTGTGCGGTCGGTTCCAATTGCGGTAACCACCAATTGCTGAGCCATTTTAGGTACAACCTCATGCTAAAATGCCGAATAATGGCTGCTGAGTCTACCATAGTTCGTTGAAAATTCATCAGCTGCTGTCGCTGTTGCTTGTGTTTGTCAGGCCGCGTCATTACCATAGGCAGCCTGAAAATTACGGAGCAGTTGTTATGTTCAGAGGAAGTTACGTCGCCCTGATTACCCCGATGACCGACAATGGTCTGGTGGACTATGCCGGTTTAAAACAATTAGTCGAGTATCAGATTACAGATGGTACGGACGGTCTAGTCATCATGGGCACGACAGGTGAAGCAGCAACTATTCCTTTTCCGGAACAGCTACAAGTGTTAGCCGCAGTGATCGAGCAAGTGGCTGGACGCTGTCAGGTACTGGCCGGCAATGGCTCAAATTCAACAGCTGAAGCGGTGGAAAAAACGCTTAAACTCAATGAGTTCGCTATTGATGGTTTTTTAACGGTCACTCCTTATTACAACAAGCCAACTCAAAAAGGCATGGTTGCACATTTTAAAGCGGTTGCCGAAGCGGCCGCTAAGCCAGTATTACTCTATAACGTGCCAGGTCGAACCGGTGTTGATTTACTCGCGGCAACCGCTGGCGAGTTAAGCCAGGTTGACAACATTGTTGGGATTAAAGAGGCCACAGGATCGATGGCGCGGCTTGCTGAATTGCAACAATGCTGCAAAAAAGGTTTTAGTTTACTCAGTGGTGATGATGCCACTGCCGCAGAATTTGTGTTAAAAGGTGGTGATGGTGTTATTTCAGTCACAACTAACGTTGCGCCAAAGGGCATGACAGCGATGATTCAGGCGGCTTTAGCCGGAAATCGTGCCGAAGCTGAAGCGGTTGATGGTCAGTTACAAGCGCTGCATCGTGATTTATTTATCGAAAGTAATCCAATTCCAACCAAATGGGCATTACGCCGGATGGGATTCATTCAGTCAGATTTTGCCCGTTTACCTTTAACCCAGCTGGAACCAATCCATCAGGTTGTAATCGAACAAGCGCTGCAACAAGCCAAAATTAATTTTTAGGAGTTTTTAGGTGCATTATTGGATTTCCGGCTCAGTGTTGGCCACTTTATTGGTATCAGGTTGTTCAATGTGGACAACGCCAGAAACAACAAAATCAGTAGAAACAAAAACCATCAACGAACTGGCGGTGCCTGAAGGCTTAACACCTCCAAATAAACCGGGTCAATTTGATATTCCTCCAGGAGTTGTATCTGGCGCAGTAGGTGAAGCGGTTGAGTTAAGAGCGCCAATGCAGGTTCTGGCGGTATCAACCAACGCTCGGGTAGAAGAAGACGATAAAGAAGTACGGGTGTTTTTTGAACGAAATGAGTTTACTGGTGACTTAATGGCGCACCTGAAAACTAATTTAACGAATTTTTTTGCGCTTAATGATATTAACGTGACCGAAGATGGCAACAATGGTTGGCAAACCGATTGGGTCAGCCAGTATGAAGAGACAGGTTGGTGGTTCTGGAAATCAGAAGAACTCACGCAACAAACTAAATTTCAGGTGTCATTGGAGCCTAAAGTACATGGTCGTACTGTAGGACTGCACGTGACCATGCTGCATCATAAATATGCACAAACCGAGCAAAGCATCACGACTATCGCTCAGCGCCGGGAAGAAGTACATTTTTTAAACCGGATGATTGATCACCTGGCAACGATCGAAATGGACCAGATCAGAGCCGTCAAAGCTAAACTACCGGATGTGATGCTGACCCGGGCTATTAACGAAAAAGACGAAGCCATTTTATTAACCACGCAACCGATAGATGTGGCATGGAATCAGTTGGAACTGTTATTTGAACAAGTTTCTTTAACTGTGACCGATTTAAACCGCACTGAATACGTGTATTACGTGAATTTTGCTAAGCCAGAAGCTGGTTTCTGGGGCTCCATCTGGGGTGGTGACGAGAAGCCTGTATTGCCAATTGCCGAAGGTGAATATCAATTGCATCTGAGCAAAACGGACAAAGGTACTGCGATTAAATGGCGCGATAAAGACGGTAAACCACTGAATCAAGAGCAGGTTTATGCGATTTACGATGTGTTTGTTGCTGCAATTCGTCAGGCGAAACTGGAGCTGTAATTTGGTCCACTCTGCTTGACTATCCAAGGCGCAATTCCTCAAGGTGTTGCGCCTTGTTTTTTGTAACGAGACTTATGACAACTCGAACGTTGAATGACATTGAATATCACGTGAAGCTCTCGCTATCGCAAAGGATAGAATTTGATTATTCTGCTCAAGTTGCCTACGTGATCGGTTAAAATCATTTTTCCGGTGACAAAAGTCTCCATATCTCATCTGTGGGATAGGTGGTCAAATTAATAGAATTCATTGGTCTGGGATCAAATTTTTTTGACCTATGCTGGTTTGTTGAGGATATCTGCTGATGCAACATTTATGGTCTTTATTTTGCAAAACTCTCTGCCTGAGTTTGCTGCTGTGCCTGTCCTTTTTGAGTATTGGCGCAGAGTTAACGGATTTGTATCAGGCAGAAGTGGATGCGAATCAAAGCCAGAGTCAGTGGCAACAGGCCGCAGTGTCCGCCGTGTTGGTAAAATTAACCGGTGGCGAACAAATTCTCAGTAATCCAGCAGTAAATAAGGCGATTCGCAGCAGTAGCGACTTTATAAAGCAGTATCAAATGATCCAGCGAGATGGCCGCAATTTGCTGCAGGTCAGTCTGGATCAACAAAAAGTAACCAGCTTACTGCAACAATTACAAATCCCTATTTGGGGCAGCCGCCGGCCGGATGTATTGTTGTGGATCACAGAAAAAACGCTGGAACAACCGCAACTTGTTGTACTGGCCAATCATCCACTGCGCAATGCATTAACGGCGCAGGCGCAAACTTACGGTTTGAGTTATTTGTATCCACGTTACGATGAACAAGAGTTGGCACTGATTGATCCTGTCGCGCTTTGGTCTGGTGATTGGAGCGGTTTGTCAGTAGTTTCACCAGCATATCAGGCCACTCAGGTCTTTAATTTATTGCTGGAACAACAAGTTGATATGACAGGGCAATTATTGTTCCGGTTAACCAGCCAGAGTATTGTCGACGGTACAGTGCAACAGGAAGAGTTCAATGGTGCAGATGCCGAAAACTTGTTGCTACAATTCAGCCAAAAATTAGCCACGGCCCAAGCAGCGAAATATGCCGTTAACGTGCAAACGAGTGCAGTTGTTGGTGACAGCCTGGTGTTTACTTTGGATGGCATCAATAATTTAGCTGATGTGGTCTCGGTGCAGAAAATATTTAGTTCAATGCTCACGGTTCGTGAACAACAACTGGTGGGATTCCAATCTGGTCAGGCAATGATTCGTTTAACACTCGCGGCGACTGAGCTCGACTTCTACCGTGCGTTAGCGCTTGAAAAACAACTTCAGCCAGTGTTTGACGTAGAACCTCAATCAGCGCAAGGTTTAGCTGAGGGAGAATTGGGAAAAAATAATGCACTCAATCAGGAAGCAACAGAGCAAACGTCAAATAATACATCTGTCACCCCTGAGATTTCCGCTGCTGAGCAAGCGCTGGAAGCTGCCCTGAACGATGGCGTGGTTCACTCCAAGCCAGAGACGGTGGCTGATGAGGTAGAAGAAGCGCCGCCGATTTTTGCGCCGGCATCTCCTGCGATAGCGCCAGGCCATACTCATTTTAAATTTGTTCGTCCTTAATGCAACCAACTCAATATACGCTGGCGGTAACGCTGCCAGACGATGAAACTTTGCAAAGCTTTTATGGTGCCAGAGAGAGCACTGCGGTGCAGTTTATCGAGCAGTTTTTAGCGCCGGGTCAGCCGCAATTACCTGTCTATTTATTTGGTGCCAGCGGCAGTGGGAAATCGCATTTGTTATATGCTGCCTGTGTTCAGGCGCAAGAGCTTGGCCTGACTAGTCAGTTATTGGCATTGGATGATTTTCGCCAATACAGCCCAAGGTTGTTTGATGGGCTGGAACAACTAGATTTAGTTTGTTTGGATAACATTCAAGCCATCGCCGGAGACAGTCACTGGCAGGTGGCGTTGTTTGATTTGTATAACCGGATGGTAGAGCAAGGTAAACGACTGATGATTGTTGCTGATGAAGCGCCGTTGCAACTTGGTATCACCTTACCGGATTTAGTTTCCCGATTACAGGCCTGCACCATTTTTCAGTTACGGTTACTGAGTGATGACGACAAACAAAAATTACTGCAACAAAAAGCGCGACTGCGCGGGATAGAATTACCCGACGAAGTGGCGCGGTTTTTACTCAATCGTCAGCAACGCGATATCCGCGCGCTGGTCGCCATTTTGGATAAACTAGATAAAGCTTCTATTGTGCATCAACGTAAACTGACCATCCCTTTTGTGAAGGATGTGCTGGCGCAAACCGGTGGTTAAGCGACAACTCTTCTAAAATTTCACCTAAAAACCTCTGCATAAACAGCGATCCGCCGCTCATTCTGGTGTATTATTGCCGGTTTAATCCAGTCATCCATTTTAGGCCGGTCTGAGGACAACAATGAACCTATCTGCCATTTTAGAAAACGCCTTAGCTGCCGTCGCTGCAGCGGCCGATGTACCTGCGCTCGAAGACGTGCGTGTTGAGTACTTCGGTAAAAAAGGCAGCATTACTGAACTGTTAAAATCGCTCGGAGCAATGGACGGAGAAACCCGTAAAGTTGCTGGTCAGCAAATTAATGAATTAAAACAACAAGTTCAGGATGCTTTAAATGCTCGCCGCGATGCCATGCAACAAGCGGTGTTATTGCAAAAACTGGCTTCTGAGCAGATTGATATTTCACTACCTGGCCGCACTCTGGATGTCGGTGGTTTGCACCCGGTCACCCGCACCATCCGCCGCATTGAGAGTTTTTTCGGTGAACTTGGCTTTGAAGTGAAACATGGTCCGGAAATCGAAGATGATTTTCACAACTTTGATGCATTGAATATTCCGGAGCATCATCCAGCCCGCGCTGATCACGACACATTTTATTTTAATCCAAAACTGATGTTACGCACCCAAACATCTGGCGTGCAAATTCGCACCATGGAAACTGAGCAGCCACCATTGCGAATTATTTCACCAGGTCGGGTTTATCGCAATGACTACGATCAAACTCATACCCCGATGTTCCATCAGGTAGAAGGGTTAATGGTGGATAAAAACGTCAGTTTTACTGAACTCAAAGGCATCCTGCACGATTTTCTGAACAACTATTTTGAAGAGGATTTGCAAATCCGCTTCCGTCCGTCATTTTTCCCGTTTACCGAACCTTCCGCTGAAGTTGACGTGATGGGCAAAAACGGTAAATGGCTGGAAGTATTAGGCTGTGGCATGGTGCACCCAAATGTACTGCGCTCAGTTGGTATTGACCCTGAGGTTTATAGCGGTTTCGCTTTTGGCATGGGTGTTGAACGTCTGACAATGTTGCGCTACGGCGTCACTGATTTACGATCATTTTTCGAGAACGACCTGCGTTTCTTGAAGCAATTTAAATAAGCGGGGAGTTGAATAATGAAATTCAGTGAATCTTGGTTACGCGAGTGGGTAAACCCGCAACTATCAACCCATGAACTGGCCGAACAGATTTCCATGGCTGGTCTGGAAGTTGATGCAGTTGATGCAATTGCCGGTGAATTTACCGGTGTTGTGGTGGGGCATGTGGTGGAATGTGGCCGTCATCCGGAAGCCGATAAATTACAAATTACCAAAATTGATATTGGTACCGGCGAATTACTCGACATCGTGTGTGGCGCAGCGAACTGCCGTCAAGGCTTAAAAGTTGCTGTGGCAACTGTTGGTGCGGTCTTACCGGGCGATTTTAAAATTAAGGCAGCAAAACTGCGTGGTCAACCTTCGAACGGTATGTTGTGTTCATTATCCGAACTTGGTATGGCAGAAAGTTCGGACGGTATTTTAGAGTTACCACAAGATGCGCCATTGGGAGTTGATGTTCGGGTGTATTTACAGCTGGACGATCAAGCCATTGAAGTAGATTTAACACCTAACCGTGCTGATTGTTTAGGTATTCTGGGTCTGGCGCGTGAAGTTGGCGTGTTGAATCAGTTGGATGTAACGGTACCAGCCATCACGGCCATTGCTGCAACGATCAACGACCAGCTTACGATCAAACTCGAAGCACCAAAAGCCTGCCCACGTTATTTGGGCCGGATCATCAAAAATATTAACACCGCGGCAGTAACGCCGTTGTGGATGGTTGAAAAGCTACGTCGCAGTGGTATTCGCTCCATTGATGCTGTGGTTGATGTCACCAACTTCGTGTTGTTAGAACTTGGCCATCCGATGCATGCTTTTGATTTATCAAAGATTGAAGGCGGTATCGTGGTTCGTCAGGCAAAAGCTGATGAAACCTTAGTGCTGTTGGATGAATCCGAAGTCAAACTGCAATCAAATACCTTGGTGATAGCCGATGAACATAAAGCTTTAGCGATGGCTGGCGTGTTTGGTGGATTGCATAGTGGTGTGACCCCTGAGACTAAAGACATTTTCCTGGAAAGTGCGTTTTTCTCGAAAGTTGAAATGGCTGGTGTTGCGCGTCAGTACGGGCTGCATACCGATGCGTCACACCGCTATGAGCGTGGTGTTGATCCTGAGTTGCAGCACAAGGCGATGGAGCGGGCAACACAGTTGCTACTTGATATCGTTGGTGGCGAAGCGGGGCCAGTGGTAGAAGCGAAGTCTGCAGAACATATTCCTACACCTGCCAATATCACGCTGACACGGACCAAGCTGGACCGTATTTTAGGTATCTCTATTGCAACAGAAACCGTGACAGAGATCTTTCAACGTCTTGGTTTTGCGGTGAGCGCAGCCAATGATAGTTGGCAGGTTAAAGTGCCAACTTATCGCTTTGATATCAGCATCGGCGAAGATTTAATAGAAGAAGTGGCGCGTGTTTATGGATACAACAATATCCCTAACGTAGCGCCGGTTGCCAGCCTCAAAATGCGTGACCACTCTGAAGCTGAAATTTCCGTCGACAGTCTGCGTGATGTGTTGGTCAGTCGTGGTTATCAAGAAGCGATTACCTATAGTTTTGTTGATCCAAAAGTACAACAAGTGTTGTTCCCAGCGGTTGAAGCTTTGGTGTTACCAAATCCGATTTCAGCCGATATGTCCGCGATGCGGTTAAATCTGTGGCCAGGTTTAATGCAAGCGGTGCAACATAATCAAAACCGCCAACAAACCCGGATCCGTTTGTTTGAATATGGTTTGAAGTTTATTCCAGATGCAGCTGCTGAAGGCGGTGTTCGTCAGGTGCCGGTTCTTGGTGGCGTGATTCTTGGCAGTTTTGGCAATGAACACTGGACAATTGCTGAGCGCAATGTCGATTTTTATGATGTGAAAGGTGATGTTGAAGCATTGCTTGCACAAACATCCGCAACCAATGAATTTGGGTTCGCCAAAGGCGAGCATAGTGCACTACACCCAGGTCAAACTGCCGCAATTACCCGCAATGGTGAAGCGGTTGGTTTTGTCGGTGCGCTGCATCCGGAAGCCGAGCGGAAGTTAGGTATCAAAGGAAAAGCGTATTTATTTGAAATTGAGCTTGCCGCTTTTGGGACAAAACACATTGTTTTAGCTCAGGAAGTCTCAAAATACCCCGCAAATCGTCGCGATCTTGCAATTGTTGTGAAATCTGATGTGCGTTTTTCAGATATCCTTGCTACTATTAGAAAAGTTGGCGGAAATCAACTAGTTGACCTAAAGTTGTTTGATGTGTATACAGGACAGGGTATTGCTGACGGAATGAAGTCGCTGGCAATCGCACTGACCTTGCAGGACAAGGCGCGAACGCTGGAAGATAAAGACATTCAACAAGTCATTTCTTCAGTAGTTCAGACGCTTGGTGAAGAGTTCAACGCAACGTTGAGGGATTAAGAATGGCGCTTACCAAAGCCGATTTAGCAGAACGTTTATTTACCAAATTTGGCATCAGCAAACGCGATGCGAAAATGATTGTCGAAGCTTTTTTTGAAGAGATCCGAGTGGCTTTGGAAGCTGGCGACCAGGTTAAACTGTCCGGTTTTGGTAATTTTGACCTCCGGGTCAAAAATCAGCGACCAGGCCGTAACCCAAAAACTGGCGAAGATATTCCAATTTCCGCCCGTTGTGTGGTCACTTTCCGTCCGGGCCAGAAGTTAAAAAGCCGGGTTGAAGTTGGTACCGCAAAAAAATAATTCTTAGCCAACAGTTTTGAAGGCTATTGAAAAAAAGGAGTTCCCTGTATCCAGGGCGCTCCTTTTTTTATTTCAAATTCAGTTAGCCAACTATCACTGTGTAGTTTGGCGCGCCACACCGAATAAACAACGTTTTGTAGTGGCAATTCTTTAACCCAGCGCTCATTGATTCATTCAGCAATTTATACGTTTTTTTAGTAAATTTTTACTTTTCGGTTTTGGTCAAAAAATTTAATCCGATGTTGATCCAATTTCACCGTTAGACTGTAAAGCATTGTATCCACGTCTGTAATCAATAAAACTTATGACAATTCAAATTGGGATCAGCGCTTGTGTGCTTGGTGAAAAAGTCCGTTATGACGGCGGCCATAAAAATTCGCCATTTTGCTCCGCTGTCCTTTCATCATTTGTACGGTATTTACCGATTTGCCCGGAACAGGCAATTGGTATGGGTATTCCGCGTCCGGCCATCCGCTTACTAAAAACTGCCGATGGCGATATTCGCTTGGTGAATAGCAAAGACAGTAGCATTGATTTCACAGAAAAAATGCATCAGTTCACCGACGCGAAATTACCAGCTCTGGCACAATTGTCTGGTTATATCGTTTGCGCAAAATCACCCAGTTGTGGCATGGAACGTGTCCGGATAGTTGATGAGCAAGGAGCTTTGTTAGGCAAAGTTGCGACAGGTTTATTTACGCAGCGACTGATGCAAAAATATCCATGGTTACCGGTGGAAGAAGATGGCCGTTTGCTCGATGCTGATTTGAAAGAAAATTTCATCACCCGGGTTTATGCATTGCACGCTTGGCAGCAAATGCTGGCGACTGGCTTCTCTATTGGTAAGTTAGTTGAATTTCATAGCCAGTTTAAATTCCTAATTATGGCGCATCACCCGACGGCATATCGTGAATTGGGTCGGCTAGTGGCGCAAGCCAAGTTATTTGCGCTCGATGATTTGGCGCAGCGTTATCTGCTCGAGTTTATGCGCGCGTTAAAACAACTCGCTACACGCAAGCAGCACGCTAACGTTTTAATGCATTTGCAGGGTTTTTTCAAAAAGATGCTAAGCCCAGCGGCAAAACAAGAACTGCTTAGTTTAATCCATCAATATCGACTGGGGCATGCACCATTGATGGCTCCACTCACATTGCTCAAGCATCATTTAAGCCTGCATCCGCATCAGTATGTAGCTGCCCAGCGCTATCTGTTGCCTTATCCGCCAGAACTGGGGCTGCGAGCATGATCTCTCCTGTCAAAACTTCTGATAGCGCTTTTGCTTTGGTGTGGTTGCGCAATGATTTACGGTGTTTCGACAATGCGGCGCTTTATCATGCACAGCAGAGCGGCTTACCGATCGTTGCTGTTTATATCGCGACCCCAGAAAGCTGGAAACAACATCAAATGGCGCCAATCAAGCAGGATTTTTTACGCCGGCGTGCCGAACAAATGCAAAAAGAGCTCGCTGAGCTCGGCATTCCGATGTTGTTGCTTGAAGGCTCTAACTACCATCAGTGCCTAGAACAGCTCAAACTGATTTGCCAGCAAGGTGCTGTGTCATTGTATGCGCAGCGTGAATATGAACTGCGTGAACAAATGCGCGATCATGCGGTGAACGATGTATTAAGCCGTATCGGCATTGATTGTCATTTTATCGATAATCAATGCCGATTTGCTCCAGGGACCGTGCTTAGCAAAACAGGCGATGTCTATAAAATTTTTACGCCGTTTAAGAAAACCTGGTTAGCGAAATTTCGTGAGCTTGGCGTGCAATGTTTTGCGAAGCCGTATCAGCAAACAAATCAGCAAACCAATCCGCAGTCGCATCAGCCGCTTGGGTCACTTGATTATTTCGCTACCCTTGAAACTTTGAAGCCCATGGCTGCAGGGGATGGCAGTTCAGCGGATTATCCCGTATCCGAAACCGAAGTCTTGGCAATGCTGCGCAGTTTCTGCCGTGAACGTGTGCAGGATTATCAGATAGCGCGCGATTTTCCGGCCCGACCGGGCACATCAGGACTATCTGCTTACTTGGCAATCGGTGTGATTTCGGCGCAGCAGGCGATGGCCAGGTTGCAGCTTGAGGCGGGTGATAGTCTTTGGCATGAACAATCTGGCGCTGCGGTTTGGTTAAGTGAGTTGATTTGGCGAGAGTTTTATAAACACATTTTAGTGGCTTATCCCGACCTTATCAAACATCAGCCATTTCAAAAAGATACCGCAGCCATTGTTTGGGGTAATAACAAAGATTGGTTTCAGCGCTGGTGTGACGGTGAAACCGGTTATCCGATTGTCGATGCAGCGATGCGTCAGCTGAATCAAACCGGCTGGATGCATAACAGATTAAGGATGATTGTTGCGAGTTTTTTGGTCAAGGACTTACAAATCGATTGGCGCTGGGGCGAAGCCTATTTTATGTCAAAACTGATTGATGGCGACTTCTCAGCCAATAATGGCGGCTGGCAATGGGCTGCTTCAACCGGAACCGATGCCGCACCGTATTTTAGAATTTTCAACCCAGTGACACAAAGCGAACGTTTTGACCCAAATGGAAGTTTTATCAGGCAGCAGTTGCCCGAACTTGCCGGTCTCAGCAATAAGCACATCCACTGGCCCCATCCGTTACCGATGTCGGTCGTTTATGCCAAACCCATTGTTGACCACGCAAAAGCGAGATTACGTACGTTAGAGATGTTTAATGCAGTGAAAAAACCAGTGCTGGGAGTTTCGGATGGCAGATAACGCAAAAACGGACCAGATTCAGGATACCGGTATCATCCGGATTGAAGATTTTGTCTCTTTTTATAACAGTTTAAACGCCAATAATTTAACTGCGTTAAGTCAAATCTATCACCCGCAGGTGGTGTTTTGTGATCCGGTGCATCGGGTAGAAGGACTGCCGGCCCTGCACGAATATTTTGCTCATGCTTATGCCCGCTTAACCGAAAGCCATTTTAACGCGGTGAATATGGCGGCCAATGGTCAGAAAGGTTTTGTCAGTTGGCAAATGCGGATCCGTCACCCGGCGATTGCACAGGGCAATGAAATTTTGGTGGATGGCTGTAGTGAACTGCGTTGGCATGAAGACGGGCGTATTATCGCTCATCGTGATTATTACGATCTAACTCAAATGATCTATCAGCACCTGCCCGTGATTGGCTGGTTAACCGGAAAAGTAAAACAACAAATGGCAAAGGAATAAAGCATGCGAATTGCAGTCGTTGGCGGTGGTATCGCTGGCATGATGAGCTGGTATTTGTTGCGACAGCAGCATCAGGTGACGTTGTTTGAAGCCAATGATTACTTGGGTGGGCACACGGCGACGGTCGACGTCACAGTTGATGGCCATAAATATGCCATTGATACCGGGTTTATTGTTTTTAACAATTGGACTTACCCATTATTCAACCGCTTTCTCGAGCAACTAGGTGTCGCATCGCAGCACACACAAATGAGTTTCTCGGTCAAAAAGCCTAGCCAAAATCTGGAATATAACGGCAATACGTTATGGAGCTTGTTTGCCCAAAAACGTAACCTGTTGCGGCCATCGTTCTGGCGGATGCTTAGAGATATTGTGCGGTTTAATCGGGTCGCCAAAGAATTATTGGCAGCAGAGCATCCTGATCTGGATTTACCTATTGATGATTTTTTGAGCCGGTATCGATTTGGAGTTGAACTACGCGACAATTATTTGCTGCCAATGGGCGCGGCGATTTGGTCTGCTGGGCTTGCCGAAATGCCGGAATTTCCTTTGCGGTTTTTCCTACAATTTTTCAAAAACCATGGCCTGTTAAATATTACTGATCGACCACAATGGTCAGTGATTAAAGGTGGTTCGCGCAACTATGTCCAAAAACTTTTGGAGAAATGCGGCACTGAAGGGATCCAACTCAATAGCCCGGTGCAGTCGATCCGGCGTTTTGCTGACCGGGTTGAAATTACATTGCCGAATGGCAATGTGGAGATTTTTGATCAAGTCATTTTTGCCTGTCATAGCGACCAAGCATTGGCACTGCTCGCAGATGCCAGTGCTGATGAGCAGCAAGTTCTTGGTGGGATCGCTTATCAGCTTAACGAAGTGGTATTGCATACGGACAGCCGTATCTTGCCAAAGCGTAAAGCCGCCTGGGCAGCGTGGAATTACCAGTTGGGTGCAAGTAGCAGTGAGCGCGCCACATTAAGCTACAACATGAATATCCTGCAGGGGCTGAACGATGCACCGACTTTTGTGGTAACGCTGAATGACAGCCAGAATCTTGATGCATCGAAAATTTTACGGACATTTCATTATGCTCATCCGGTGTATAACCATTGGACGATGTTGTCGCAGCAAAGGCGGGCAGAGATTAATGGCGTTAACCGTAGTTTTTATTGTGGCGCCTATTGGTATAACGGTTTTCATGAAGATGGCGTCAGAAGTGCGGTCGATGTTGCGGCTATGCTTGGAGTGAAGTTCTGATGCAAGCAGGGCACGCTTGGTATCGAGGTCGGGTTGGGCATCAGCGTTACATGCCAAAATCACACGGCTTTGGTTATGACGTCAGTTTTTTTTGGTTGGATTTGTCTCAAATATCGACGCTTGATCAACATGGCTCGTTACTAAAAAATGAACAGTTTGGTGCTTTTAGCTATCGGCGTCGCGACTATCTGCAAGGTGATGCTGATTTGCAGCAAGCGGTGCTCGATAAAGTCATTGGACTTGGCGCTGATACCTCCGGTATCAATCAAGTTTTTTTGCTGACGCCGTTGGCGAACTGGGGGTTATATTTTAGCCCGCTGACTTTGTACTACTGTTTTGCCGAGGGACATCTTCAGTGTTTACTGGCAGAAGTGAGTAATACGCCCTGGAATAAACGGCATTATTATTTGGTGCCTATTATTCACAATC
>JAHJNE010000129.1 GCA_018820995.1 Gammaproteobacteria bacterium
ATTATCGAACCGAAAGGTCAAATGGCAATTTCCAATATGCCTGCGCAAAAACGGCAGCCATTAGCGGATGGCCGTGCCCGCGTTGACTTTGCCCCAAGCGTGAAAATGAGTAGCTACCTGCTTTATGTTGGTGCTGGTGAATATGAACGCATTTCAGGCCGTTCTGGCGGTATTGAACATGGCGTCATCGCGAAAAAAGGCGACGCAGTGAAAGGCGCTTATGCCCTGGACGTGTCGTATCAGTTGCTGGATTACTACAACGATTATTTTGGTGTCCCTTATCCATTGCCAAAGCTTGATCACATTGCAGTGCCCGGTGCTGGCGGTTTTGGTGCGATGGAGAACTGGGGCGCAGTGATGTATTTTGAAGACACATTGCTACTGGATCCGAAGTTTTCCACGACCGGTAACAAGAAAAACGTGTTTTCTGTGGTCGCGCATGAAATGGCGCACCAATGGTTTGGTAACATTGTGACCATGCAGTGGTGGGATGATTTATGGCTCAATGAAGGTTTTGCCTCCTGGATGGAAAGCAAAGCCAGCCAGAAGTTTAACCCGCAGTGGAACTCGGAATTGTCTTCAGTGAGTTCGCGCAACTACGCCATGTCGCAAGATGCGCAACAAACGACGCACCCTATCGTCCAACAAGTCCGGAATCTGGAAGAAGCCAACGCTGCTTTTGATGGCATTACCTATTCCAAAGGTTTGTCAGTGATTACCATGCTGGAAGCTTATTTAGGTGAAGAAGCCTTCCGCAGCGGTGTTCGTGCTTATATGCAAAAACATCAGTATGGCAATACCGTGACCAGCGATCTGTGGCAGGCATTGGCGCAAGCTTCAGGACGTCCTGTGCAAGATATAGCGAAAGACTTTACCCACCAGATTGGTGTGCCGCTGGTTGAAGCGATCAGCGCTGAATGCCAACAAGGCAATACCACACTGACATTACGTCAAAGCCGGTTTGGGTTGGATGATTTCTCCAAACAACCGCAAAGCTGGACCGTGCCAGTGACTGCACAAGTGGTTGGTTCTGCACCTGCCCGCGCTGAAATCCGCGGTGCAGATCCGCAAAAAATGACACTGCCAGGTTGTGGCGCTGTTGTTGTCAATGCCGGCCAAGCCGGATATTACCGGGTGCAATATAGCGACGCTTTGTTTAACGGCATCGTCAGCAGTTTTGCCCAATTACCAGCAGCCGATCAGCTTGGGCTGTTAAAAGACACCCAAACACTCAGCTATGCCAGCTACACATCGTTAAATCAGTTCCTGTCACTGGTGCAACAAGTTCCACAAGATGCAAACCCGCTGATTGCGGCAGAAGTAGTTGGACAGCTGAGTGGTATGGCTTCTTTATATGAAGGTTTACCAGGCGAAGCAGCGTATAAAGCTTGGGCGCTGAAAAAAGCACAGGCTATTTTTAGTAAAATCGGCTGGGAAAAACAGGATGGTGAATCTGATAACACCAGTATTTTACGTGGCAGCTTGATCCGGGTGCAGGCAGAAATGGGCGATCAGGCCATCCTTGCTGAAGCACGCCGTCGTTTCACAGCAAGTCTGACCGACAGCAGTGCTTTGCCAGGTGATTTGTATAGTGTGGTGTTAGGTGTTGTTGGTCGAAATGCCAGCCAGGCTGATTTTGACCTGCTGAAATCGCTGGCGGCTAAAACCAGCAACAGTACTGAAAAACGTCGTTTATTAGGTGCGCTGGTCTCGCCAAAAGATGCCAAATTGGCCAAAAATGCATTGGAATTGCTGCTAAGCGATCTAACGCCTAAACAATTAGCGCCAGGTTTGCTGAACCGTGTTGCCTACGAGCATACCGAGTTGGCTTATCAATTCTATTTACAGCATCAGGCTGAGTTTGATGCCCGCTTAGATCCATTGCGTCGTAATGGTTTTGACGCGTCGCTGCTGGGTGCTGCCCGTGATACCAAGACAGTTGCGCTGCTGAAACAAAAAGCGGAAGCGGCAACCTCGAAGCCAGTGAAAATCTCCTATCAGGAGGCGGCTGCGGGTATCGAGCGTTTACTCGATCGGATTAACACGATCCCGAAACAGGTTGATAGCTGGTTGAAAACGCAAAAAGGCTAATAGAGCCTGATCAAAAAAGCCCGGTCACCAAATGGCCGGGCTTTTTTATGACATTGAAAAATTATTTAGCTCGCGTTAAAGCCAGCGACCACGCCATTAATAAAGTCCGCCACAAAGCCCTGCCGTGACAATACCCAACCCACAACAACCACCACCACTAAAATCAGCCATAAACCGCTATTGTTTTTGGCTTCGTAGGGGTCAGTCAGATTGCGCTTTGAGCCTTTTGGCAGTATTGGCAGCGCGGTCAGTTGCGTGCCGAATTTAATACTGAGCTTGGCATTAGAATTGATTGCCCAACCGTTGGCGTCCAGTAACGGCGCCAGATTACGAGCACGAAGTTTAAACCAGGCCAGCAGCATCGAAGGACCGGAAATAAAGAATACAATCCCAACCAGTACCAGTGGCATTTGCCACCATACCAGTCCAAGGAAACCTGTCACCACTGCAGCCAGCGCCGTACCAATAGCCCCTATGGCTAAACCGATGGCGGCAAAAATACCAGCAAATTTGGCGACATCAAAAGGCGCCGGCGTCGCAGGCTTGGCCGATTTATCAGCCATTTTCGCGGCATCACCGACACCCGCGGCACTTTTCGCTTCAATATCTTTATCTTTTGCCGCAGCAAATTTTTGGATTTGATCTGAAACCATCCGGCCAATGCGCTGATAAGGGGTGAAAAAAGCTTCGCGGATACTGATCGGGTTGGCGACAATTTGCGTCACAGTCGCGTCCCAGTCCTGACCGGCCATATCGTAAAACACACCGTTGCGGCCAACCATCAGGTTGCCAGCATCGCCAGCGGTCATCGAGGCCACAATCGACTTTTTCTCACCGGTCGCACTGCGCACGCAGTCGATGTACAACAAATAAATACCACTTAAACCGGCCAGTTTGGCATGTTTGCCGGCATCGTTGACGTTGAGACATAAATCACAGCTGCGGCCGTCCAGATACAAGCGACCATTTTGAAAAATGGCAGGTTTATCCAGGCTATAGAAGTTTTCGAAGCTGACGAAGTTACGCAATAAATCGCGTAAATACAGCTGAAAACGCACCAGTTTGTCGACATCCAGCACCGATTCTGCTTCAGCTTGCTGCGCTAAGTCTTCGGCCATCAACGCATAAGCGTCCTGCAATGTGGCTTCATCCAAACAAGCTGCCAGCACTTCAGGTTCCAAGGTGCTGGCTTTGGTCGCCGGTTGCGCCGCTTTCCAATCCGCGTAAGGTTGCAATACATTTTTGAGTTGTTGCCAGTCTTTGGCGTTGATCTCGTTTTTCGACGACCATACTGCAGCGGCAAGTTCTGCCAGACGCTCCAGTACTTTCGCCCAATGTGGATGGATGCCGCTGGTGAGTGGCAATGTACCTTTTGCGGAAATCTGCGCTAACGGCAAATAGTTGGTTTCTAAGGTCGTTTGCGACAATAACTGCCGTGACAAAGCGGCATAATCTTCCGTCGCACCGTTAAGTGGCGCCGTAGCGTTCACATCATAAGCGGCCAACTGGCAGCGGGTAAAATAGTCAGTGATTTTGGCATCAAGGGCGCTCACCAACTGAAATGCTTCGTCGGTATGGTCACCCAACAGGGTACTGATGCCGTTGCCGGCTTTCTGCCAATCAGTAAAGGACTGGCCATCGGCAACAAAGAGCGCCAGCTGCTCTTGTGAAATACCGGGCGCGCCACTGCGATCGACACTGACAATTTCCAGCGTTATTAATGTGTTGATCAGTTGTTTCACCGCCGGATTACCGGCCAGTTCTGCCGTAATGATTCCGTCGCCATTAAGTTGGGTTGCCGGGAATATTTGCGACATATCGGCGGTGTCAGCCACCGTCAATGCACTGGACTCGGTCTTGCCCAGGTTTTGTAAAATACGTTTGGCCGATGCGAGCAGCTTTTGTCCTTCGACCGTGCTTTGGTTGATGGCACTTAACGGAAGTTCGTGACCGCTTAGCAACACCTGCGGAGTTTGCAGTGCCGACAACGCCCAGGTTACGGCCGCTTTGACTTCATCAATCCGCACCCGACCATCGTTATCGGTATCAAGGTAACTCAAAGTGCGGGCATCAAACTCCAGCCCTTTGACTGGGCAACTTAGCGCCGCCCAAAGTTTAGGATCCAGCTGGTTGAGCTGTTGCCAGTCCTCAATCTGATCAAGTTTCACCTGATCAAAACCGCCGGAGCGAAAAAAGCGCCATTGATGTGCCATGTAATTTTCCTTATTGACTGAGCTGGAATTCACCGCTGAATTTGTTGGTAGATTGATATAAGTGGCTGGGTAATGGTGGCGACTCAACGAAACCGTTTCGTCACCCATCAGTGAAGCCAATTGAATAAAGACTAATATTTCATGCTTTGTAGCAGAGCGCAAATCGTAAGCTGATGCAATTACTCAGTTATTGCCAGCCGGGGATAGTATTGAAGTCGATGTCGTCGATTTGTTCCGGCCCCAAAAATTCGTGGGCAAATTGCAGATATACTTTTTCCCTGATAAAAACCCGGAATAAATCGACGTCGATATGTTGATCGAGCGCCATAAAACCCAGTATTCGCAAAGACTCAGACAGCGTTTTGGCTTTTTTATAAGGCCGGTCGTTGGCCGTTAACGCTTCAAAAATATCAGCAATGGCCATGATGCGGGCTTGGACCGACATCTGCTCTTTTTTCAGACCCCGTGGATAACCGGTGCCATCCATTTTTTCATGGTGGCCGCCGGCATATTCCGGCACGTTTTTCAAATGTTTGGGAAATGGTAAAGATTCCAACATGTCGATGGTGACTTCAATATGGCGGTTAATGATCCGGCGTTCTTCATTGTTTAAGGTGCCGCGCTCGACACACATATTGGTCACTTCGTCATCGGTTAGCACCGATTGAACCACACCGCCGATGTTGATTTGATAATGGCTGGCAATGTCGCGCACGCGTTTTTGCAATTCCCATGACATAAATTCGCCGCCAATATTGCTGCTGCGCAAAAAGCTTAAATCCAGCCGTAGTTGTTCTAGTTGTTGCGTCTTGCTGGCTGTGTCCAATTTAGGGTTGAGTTCGATATCACGGGCGGCGATTTCAAAACGTGCTGCCACCAAGGCAATATTGTCATGTAAACCATGCAGTTTGGTGGCTTTATCCATCACGTATTCCGGTGTGGCAATTTTGCCACAATCGTGTAGCCAACCGGCGACTGACAATTCATGCACATCGGCCGGTGTCATCACAAAGTCTGCCAATGGACCTTCAACAGCATTGCTACAGGCTTCAGCAAGCATCATGGTAAGCGCTGGTACGCGCCGGCAGTGACCACCGGTATATGGGGATTTTTCGTCAATCGCATTGGCCAACAACCGTGACAAGGCTTCAAACAAGTTTTCCAGATCGTCGACCAGCTGTTTGTTGGTGATCACCATTGCGGCTAATGACGCCAGTGCGATCACCTGCCTTTGTACTGCCGGTGAAAAAGGTTGTGGTTGGCCAGTGCTATCCAGACAATTAATCAGTTGCAATACCCCAACAACTTCAGACTGATGATCCAGCATCGGCACAGTCAGCATCGACTGGGTGCGGTACTTCATTTGCTGGTCAAACTGGCGGGCTTTTTGTTGATTTACCAACGAACTTTGATAAACATCGTCAATGACGATCGGTTGTTGCTGATTGGCCGCCATGGCCACCACTGCACTGTCATTGGGTTTGCCGTCAATCAGCAGCGGAATGGGCGCTTGTTGCGGACTCTCGCCTGAGGTTCCGCCTTGATGTAAACCTAACTGATGATTGATCAGCGTCGCAAATTCTAGTTGCTCGCCGTTGCAACGATAAATAGTGCCGCCGTCGGCATGACTGATTTGCTGTGCGCTTTGTAAGATTTGTTCTAATAACGGGGTTAGCTCGGTTTGCCGCGCTAAGGCCAGTCCTATGGTGACAAAGTGTTCTAATTGTTCAATATTCGTTTTTGTATTTTGTTCAATAGTTGCCACGCTGCTTTGCCCCAAACCTAATTTTCAGCTATGGCATTGAGTATAGACAGAGTTTTTTTATTGGCTTGGTGTGGCAG
>JAHJNE010000130.1 GCA_018820995.1 Gammaproteobacteria bacterium
ACCGGAACTTGGCCTGATGTCTGCTGAACTTGAGAAGGCGGAAAAATCCAGAATAAGTCATCGCGGCAAAGCCTTGGCGCTTTTACAACAACAATGGCAGCAAAAGGGTTAAATGATGACGCTAGTAAACCTGCTGCAACTTCCGCCGTTGTCGCTGTATATTCATATCCCATGGTGCATTCAAAAATGTCCGTATTGCGATTTTAACTCACATGCGGTGAAACAAGGGATCCCTGAGCAAGAATACATCGCCCATTTGCTGGCCGACCTCGATGCAGATTTGCAATATGTACAAGGCAGAAAACTGAGCAGCATCTTTATTGGCGGTGGCACACCAAGTGTCTTTAGCGCAGAAGGCATCTCCACCATCTTAGCCGGAGTGCAAAGCCGGATTGCTTTTACCGACGATATTGAAATCACCATGGAAGCAAACCCTGGCACGGTCGAAGCTGAACGTTTTGCCGGATATGTCACTGCCGGAGTTAGTCGCTTCTCGATTGGTGTACAAAGTTTTCAAAACGATAAACTGGCAAAACTGGGCCGGATCCATCAAGGAGATGAAGCCAGCCGCGCTGCCCTACTCGCCACCGATTTAATGCAACACAACCAATTAAAGAGCTTTAATCTCGATTTAATGCATGGTCTACCCGATCAGAGTATTGATGATGCACTCAGTGATTTACGCCAGGCAATCGCACTGCAACCACCGCATTTATCCTGGTATCAGCTGACGATTGAACCCAATACTGCATTCGCTTCCAAACCGCCAGTGCTGCCAGAAGATGACATTTTATGGGATATTCAGGAGCAAGGTCACGCCTTGCTGACGGCAGCCGGTTATCAGCAATATGAAACATCAGCATACGCACAACCTGGTTTCCAGTGCCGGCATAATCTGAACTACTGGCGTTTTGGTGACTATTTGGGAATTGGCTGCGGTGCACATGGTAAAATCACCCAGCCTGAAATGGGACAAATAATCCGTACCGTCAAAGTAAAACATCCTAAAGGGTATATGGATTTAACAAAAGCCTACTTAGACAGCTGCTCGATAGTGCCCGCAGACGAGTTACCTTTTGAGTATTTTATGAACCGGTTTCGCTTACTGGAACCTTGTAGTGAAGAAGAATTTACCGCATATACCGGACTGCCTGCCGCAACAATTCGGCCAATCCTTGCCAAAGCCATGCAGTTAGGATTAGTTAACCAGCCGGATCAACGGTATCAAATTACCAGCCATGGCGTTCGATACCTGAATGATTTACTGCAGTTGTTTTTATAGTTTCTTAGTTTTATAAACTTTGCAGCACCAAAGGCAAGATGTTAAACAACAACATGTGGTAATTTTTTTCAAAAAGATCACCATCCCGCGCACCCGAACAATGTGAAAGAAAATACTGCGCAACCAAGTAATCGAAGAGGTAATGATGAAATTGAACAAATCAACCCTGGCTCTGGCCGTCACTTTAGCGCTGCTTGGCGCTTGTTCTCCGGCTGAAAAAGCCAGTACCGCGAGTACCGAAACGGCTGCAGTCAGCTCAGTCCAGAATGAAAACGAAAAAATCAGCGCCTTTTTTGAAAAAGCCTTTATGGACCAGGTTGAATTAAGCCCAACCTCAATGACCTATTTAGGCATTAAAAAAGATTACGACAAGTGGGAACCAATGACCGATGAACAAGCGGCTAAAACACTTGAATTGACAAAACAACAACTGGAACAGCTGAAAAGCTTTAATTTTGAAGCGCTGGATGAGCAGTCGCAGCTCAGTTATCAGCTGTTTAAGCAACAAGCAGAACAACAAATTGCTGATGATAAATGGCGTTTATACAATTACCCGGTGAATCAGATGTACGGCGTGCACTCGATGGTCGCTTCGTTATTGATTAACCAACATCAAATTGCCGATGAATCTGATGCCAAAGCCTATATCGCACGGCTCAATGGTGTTCAGCAACTATTTCAACAGTTAATGACGCAACTGGATAAACGAGCAGAACTCGGTATTATTCCACCCAAATTTGTGTTCCCGCACGTAATTGGCGCTAGTCAGAATTTAATCAAAGGCGCGCCGTTTGATGCTGGTGCTGATAGTACTTTATTGGAAGACTTTCGCGGTAAAGTCGACAAACTCGCCATCGATGATGCTGCAAAACAAATGTTGATCAAAGAAGCTGAAGTGGCCTTAGTCAGCAGTGTCAAACCGGCCTACGAGCAACTTATCAGTTATTTGACCACGCTGGAAACTAAAGCGGGTACCGATGACGGTGTCTGGCGCTTCAAGGATGGCGCTGCGTTTTACAACAATGCGTTAGCCCGAACCACGACCACAACGATGACCGCCGAGCAAATTCATGATTTAGGCTTAGCCGAAGTGGCCCGCATTCATCAGGAAATGCATGAAATCATGAAAAAAGTTGGTTTTAAAGGCGATTTACAGGCTTTTTTCAGCTTTATGCGTGACGACCCGCAATTTTATTATCCAAACACTGCCGAAGGCAAAGCCGAATATCTGGCAGAAGCGACCCGCGTGATTGACGTGATGAAAAGCAAACTGGACGAACTGTTTTTAGTGAAGCCAAAAGCGGACTTAATCGTCAAAGCGGTAGAACCATTCCGTGAACAATCTGCTGGCAAAGCCTTCTACGAGCAGCCATCAATGGACGGCTCCCGCCCTGGCACCTATTACGCCAACCTGTACCAGATGAAAGGGATGCCAAAATACGAAATGGAAGCGCTGGCTTATCATGAAGGTATTCCAGGCCACCATATGCAAATTGCTATCGCACAGGAACTGGAAAATGTGCCTAAGTTTCGTAAATTCGGTGGCTACACTGCTTATATCGAGGGTTGGGGTTTATATACTGAAATGCTGCCAAAAGAAATTGGCATGTATCAGGACCCCTACTCTGATTTTGGTCGGTTGGCGATGGAATTGTGGCGCGCTTGCCGCTTAGTGGTGGATACCGGTATTCATGCTAAAAAGTGGACCCGTGAAGAAGCGATCAGTTATCTCGCGACCAATACCCCGAATGCAAAATCTGAAGTAGACAACGCGATAGAACGCTATATTGTGATGCCTTCCCAAGCGACCGCTTATAAAATCGGCATGATCAAAATTGTTGAATTGCGGGAAAAGGCAAAAGCAGCCTTGGGCGATAAATTTGATATACGAGCCTTCCACAATGTAGTGCTAAAAAATGGCGCTGTGCCACTGGATGTGCTGGAAACTCTGGTTGATCAGTATATTGCGAGCAATAAAGCCGCTTAGAACAACGACTCATCTACGCAAAACGTCACAAACGCCGCTGCCAGCGGCGTTTTTTTTAACTCCAAACAAACTGCCCGTCAGAAAATATCGCGCCGAAAAAGCAATATTACGGCTAAACATACTTCAACCTGAACTTACACAAATTGGTTTTTGCACAAACTAGCTTTGCACAATTTCTGGCACTAAATTCAAAGCTACTTTGGATTTAAAGACTACCTTTGATACTGAGTGCACCGACAACAATAAGGATTGAACGATGAAAGGAATGCTGCACCAGAGCGCTTTGCTTTTGACGATTTTGCTGCTAACTGGTTGTAGTGCTTTACCTTCCTTTTCACCCGAGACTTCTTCCCCGCACTGTATTGGCAAGATTGAACCATTGCCCGACGGACTGATAGCTTCAGAGGACCCGGAATTATTGCAACGCGCACTGGGAGCCCCAAACGAAGGCAAACTCTGTCAAGGGCAAGTCTTCATCGTTCATAAACCGATCAGAGTGTATCGGGTCTGGGACAGTGCTGAACCAGAGTCCTTGTATGGCTCCTGGTGGAGTTTAAATCCTCCCACTGGCACTCGTGAACAATATCGTGCTGACAACGCCATATGCCCAGCCTGGAGCGCGCTCAACATGTTAAGCGATTGCCTCATAAAAACGGGTAGCAAACTGGTGACCGGACCTGGTCAAAGTGCACGTTGTAGCGATCAATTAAGCTATCCTCCATCTGCGATAAACCAGATTTATTTACCGAACAATCGCAAACAACAGCTGCTTCAGGTCGAAACTTGCAACCCAGCTCAGCCATGGCCGGGATCGGAAGACGGCGTCAATGACACCACAACAAAATAACAACACAAAGTCCTTGGTTATTCAGGCGTAAAACCTGTTATTTGCACGATATATGCTGGTTCTGCCAGCGCGCAAATCGCAAAGACATTTTGCGCAGTGAACTACTGGCTGCCACTATCAGAATCGCCGTCCACAGCCGTTCTAGTCACGTCATGTACTAGAATTAACCAAAGCGCGGCACGTTTTTTAATCGAAACGTGTTCACCGCACTTCACCAGACGCCAATTTCAGACCGGTTTATCAAAGCTTCTTGCCAGCCGGTAAAATATTTGCGTATGCTCATCGTAAACAACGTATTGGAAATTAAGATGATTGTGCTTCATCTGTACAACCCGGAAACAGAAAAGTGGCAAAATGGCGATTTGAACTTACTTTCGTTGCCACTGCATGGGGATCAGAAACTGTGGGTCAATTTGTCAGACGCCAGCACCCAAGAACAACAACAACTGCTGGCAAAGTTTGCCATTCATCCAGAAATTGCTGAAGATTTCCTGCGCGAACGTCATCCGCCGAAGCTGGAAACCTCAAATGGCTTTACACTGATGATTCTACGGGCTTTTGTCGGAAAAGATTTTAGCGATTATCCTGGTCACGCGCAGCTAAGCTTGTTATTTTCCAACCAAGTCCTGCTTTACAAGTGTCAGTTGCCCGAGCAGGAATATGCCTATGCCCTGCCCGCTTTTGACTTAAATCCACCAGCGATACCGATCAAAGATTGGGTGAAACATTACATTCACGCGGTATCCGCCAGTTATCTGGAAAAATTGATTAACTTTGAAGATGAATTAAGCGAATTCGAAGATTCAATGCTAAGTCACGGCGACGATTATAAAATGGCGCAAATCATGCGTTATCGCTCAGTGTTTCGAAAGTTGGATCGAAACCTGGCCTATCAGAAAGAAATGTTCTCGGATTTATTGGTGATGGAGCGCGAGCACTTACTCAAAGATACCTTTCAACAAGTTGAGCTACGTGATTTTTATGAGAAGTTTGAGCGACTGCTTAGCATGACACAAATGTACTACGACCAGCTGGGCGATTTAGTGAGTGGCTACATGTCGACCTCATCACACCAAATCAACGAACGAATGAAATTATTGACCATGGTTTCGACGGTTTTTATTCCACTGACCTTTATCGTCGGTATGTATGGAATGAACTTCGACAATATGCCGGAACTACATATGGCAACAGGCTATTACTGGACTTTGGCGGTGATGGCGGTGTTGGCGGTCGTGATGTTGCTTGGTTTTAAAATTAAACGCTGGTGGTAACAAAAATAATTCGGAAATGCCTTTGAATTGACTATAAAACTGACGCTGAGCTGCGGTATTATCGCCAACTTTTAAAATATCCGGTTTGACCGCTGACAATCTGCGGGATCGGGTCAAATCACTGGTTTAAGGACACAGCTATGGCTGAGAATCAACTAACTGATATCAAAGAAATTGTTCGTGACAGCTTCGATGAGCAGGAAGTTGATCAGTTAGGCGTAAAACTCAGTCAACTTGAACCTGAAGAAATCGCCGTGGTGCTTGAGGCGATGCCGCTGGAGCGTCGGATCATCACCTGGCAAAGTTTGCTGCCGGATGACCAAATTCATGCGCTGACGTACATGCGCGATGATGCCCGGGAAAACATCTTTAAACAATTAGACGAAACTGAACTGTCCGTGCTCGTTGATCGGATGGACGTTGACGATCTGATTGAGATGCTCGACGAACTTCCTGCTGCCGTCTACCAGGAAGCCTGCTCGAAACTCGACGTCAGTGATAAAGCATGGCTAGCCACAGCACTGGCCTACACTGATGAGCAATGTGGCCGTTATGCGGACCACGACGTGTTGACTATCCACAATAACGCCAAAGTCCGTGACGCCATTCGGCTATTTAAAAAACTCCACGAAGATGCCGAATATCACGACGCATTGATGGTCGTTGACCGCACCGGCCGTTATGTCGGGATGCTACTAAGCATTAGTATCTTGGGGCAACCGAGCCATTTGCCGATTGTTGAATTCGTCGACGATGACGCGCCTATTGTTGATGGTGAAATGGATCTTGATAAAGGCTCAGACATCGTGGCACGTTCCGGTTATACCGCATTAGCTGTAATCGATGAAGCCGGTAAACTACTGGGGCGGTTATCGATTGGTGAAGCACTTGAGAACGTGCGTCGCAGCCTCGAAGGTCAGTTCATGCATACCGCGGGTTTGGATGAAACAGAAGATTTATTCGCCCCGGTTTTAGACAGCGCTAAGCGCCGCGCCATTTGGTTGGGGATCAATTTATTAACTGCCTTTTTGGCCGCCTGGACCATTGGCCTGTTTGAAGCAACGTTACAACAGGTGGTCGCACTCGCCGTACTGATGCCAATTGTCGCCAGTATGGGTGGCATTGCAGGCAGCCAAACCTTAACGTTGATTATCCGTGGTCTTGCCCTGGGGCAGATCACCTCAAAAACCTATTGGACTTTGTTAAAAAAAGAATTAGGCGTCGGCCTGATCAATGGCTTGTTGTGGTCAGCAGTGATAGCGGTAGTGACCTATTTTTGGTTTGGTGACATGATCATCGGTACGGTGATTGGCTTGGCAATTGTGATTAACATTCTGGTGGCGGCAGCGTCTGGTGTGGTAATCCCAGTACTACTGGAAAAAGCGAAAATTGATCCCGCGCTTTCCGGCTCGGTGATCCTGACCACTATCACCGATGTGATTGGTTTTTTTGTGTTCCTTGGCTTAGGCTCGCTGCTGCTACTTCCTTAGCAGGCAAACGGTGCCGTTTCAGGCCACTTACTTTCTCTGACTTCACTGAACTAATTTCTAATTAAATTCGAAATAAATTAAATTCAAATTAAAACAATCAGATCAGCTGTATTTTGACAAGGTGCTCACTACACTGTCAGCAGCAACTGCAAAGCTGATCTTCCTGTCAGTATTTAAGCACACTATCATTTTTTGCACTGAAGCTAACGATGCTGGTGCAGCTGGAGTCCGCATGAAAATTGCTTTGTTATCCCGAAATGCCGAACTGTATTCGACTAAAAGACTGGTTGAAGCAGCCGAAGCGCGTGGCCATCAAATTGACGTTATTGACCCAATATTGTGTTACATGAACATCAATCACAATGCGTTGTCGATCCATTACAAAGGCAAAGAGCTGGCTGATTTTGACGCAATTATTCCGAGAATTGGTGCTTCCATTACCTTTTATGGCAGCGCGGTATTGCGCCAGTTTGAAATGATGAATGTCTGCTGTTTGAACAATGCCGCCGCAATTGGTCGTGCCCGCGATAAATTAAATTCATTGCAGCTACTCGCACGCGACGGCATCGGCTTACCGATCACTGGATTTGCTGATAAGCCTGGCGATATCCCGGACCTTATCGCCATGGTCGGTGGCGCGCCACTTGTCATTAAGCTGCTTGAAGGCACGCAAGGCATTGGTGTCGTGCTGGCAGAAACCCGCACCGCGGCAGAAAGTGTAATTGAGGCATTCATGGGGCTCAACGCCAATATTTTGGTACAAGAATATATTCGCGAAGCCAAAGGGGCAGATATCCGCTGTTTTGTGGTTGGGAACAAAGTAGTTGCTGCAATGAAACGTCAGGCAAAAGAAGGCGAATTCCGTTCAAATTTGCATCGTGGTGGTACCGCCAGTAAGGTCCGACTCAGTAAAGAAGAGCGGCAAACTGCATTAAAAGCAGCTCGTTGTATGGGCTTAAACGTCGCCGGTGTCGACATCCTTCGTTCAAACCAAGGCCCGGTCGTGATGGAAGTGAATAGCTCACCTGGGCTGGAAGGGATTGAAGCAGCGAGTGAAATTGACGTTGCAGACACCATAGTGCAGTATCTGGAGCAACAAGTGAGCCGCCACAAAAGCAAACAACGGAGAAAATCCTGATGAGTGAACTGCCAAACCCGAACATCACTTCAACATCAGTGACCGGCACAGGTTCCGTTTCAGTGGATGATTTTGAGTTTGGCCACAGTCGAATTGCACCAGGCAGCCGGATGGTGGTCGATATTCCTTTTGGCAAACTCTACACCCACACCGAACTTAATATCGGCGCGCATGTGGTGCATGGAAAAAGGCCAGGCCCTGTTCTTCTCATCACAGCAGCACTGCATGGTGATGAAATTAACGGTGTGGAAATTTGCAGACGATTATTAAAACTACCCAAAATTAATACTTTACGAGGAACACTGATTGTTGTTCCCATCGTTAATACCTATGGCTTTGTACAGCAATCACGTTATTTACCCGATCGACGCGATTTAAACCGTAGTTTTCCTGGCAGCGAAAAAGGTTCGCTGGGCAGTCGGATGGCCTGGCAATTTACCGACCGAATTTTAAAAAAATGTACGCATGTCATTGATTTACATACTGGCGCCATTCATCGCAGTAATCTGCCGCAAGTTCGCGCCAGCTCAAGAGACAAAGTGTCATTAAAAATGGCCGAAAGCTTTAATGCGCCAATCATTATTAAAGCCGCCAGCCGTGATGGCACAATGCGCGGTACCGCTAATGATTTGGGGATCCCGATTATTCTGTATGAAGCCGGTGAGGCACTGCGGTTTGATGAGCAGTCGATCAAAATTGGTGTGCGTGGCATTGTTAATGTGATGCACAGTCTTGGCATGTTGCGCTCGGTACGCAAGCAGGATAAAACCCAGTCATTGTTCTCGAAAAAAAGTAGCTGGCTACGTGCAGAGCATGATGGCATCGCTCGTTATTATTACGGTTTAGGCCAGAAAGTCGAAGTGGGTGATGTACTGGCACACATCTACTCACCGTACTCCGATTTTGAAGTGGCTGTGGTTGCCACTTTTAGCGGTATTATTATTGGTCGTAACAACTTGCCGCTGATAAATGAAGGCGAAGCCTTATTTCATATTGCAGAAGTCAGCGAACTTGATGAAGCCGAAAAAACCATCGACGCGATTAGTGATGAAGTCGACAGTGCCATGCCAGCTGTGCTAGGCGGCGAATTTGGTCTCGTGTAAAGACAACAGACCAAGGTTTTTAATTCTTGAAATGAGCTATAAAACCGCTGTTTGATCTCATTCCAAAGCCGCTACTTAGCAATCACTACGTCATAAGGAACCAATTGTGGCACCCGCTGCTGTAGCTGTGTTTCAATCCTATCCAGTTCCAATATTCGCTGACAAAATAACTCAGATTTTGCTTCAAGTTCATCGGCTTTGGCGTTGAGGCCCAAATTAATTTTATCAATTAGTTGCTCGACACTTTGCCAATCGCGGTTTTCGTTGCGTTCGAAATTGTCATCGGTTTGCCGCAGTGCATCCCGCAGCGCGCCCCATACCGCACCGACAGTATTTTTAGCCAATTGGGTTAGGTTTTCCTTGAGCTCCCCATGCAGGAACGCATCCATTTCATTTAAACTTTGTGGTGCGAGATAAAAATGTTCACCGCTGCGGACAAATCGTGACATGAGTTGATAGGTTGTTTCCTGCACCAGCGCTTGCCATTCCTCCTGCTGCGCTGGATTGCCCACCCCAATCAGCATGCTTTCAATCGCTGATAAGCCAAGTTCTACACTATCAACAGCAATACCAACCACTTGTGGCACAAACTTTCGCATTCCCTGACTATATTGGGTTAATACTTCGGTATCTACTTCCGACAAGGTGATCCATTGCCCCTGAATAAACAGCTGCCGGTCATGATTTATTTGAAATTGTGTGCGATCAGCGGTCAAGACCCGAATTTGTTCCGGAGAAATCAGGATGCCATGACGAAACGCCATCTGACATTCATTGGCACTAAGGTGAAAACTGAGCAGGCTTAATAACAGCAGTAAAACTCGCAACATTTTCTCCTGGCAACCGGCAAACACTCTGATGATATGAAGTTGCAGCATAACTGATTTCAGTGATCCGGACAGCAGGCATCATCGCAGCCATCACACTTTTGGTCGGAAAAGCTTGTATGCAAAAAGTGATATAGGCTGCGACTTGCATTAGTTCACTATGAGATGATGTAAACAAATTTCACATTTAACTACAGATGCTGTGGTCGAATGTCGATGTTCTACCGCTGGCGTCATGTTCAAATATTATTTAATTGATCAATGGATCTATCTTCAGCGCGCCTTCGATGATTTTAATTTGACTGGCACCATATTCACGTTTTACGGGTAACTTTTCACTGCCGACCTGAACATCAACACCACCAAACATTTGCTGTTTGACGATGACTGCAGTTTCGAGCATCAACGCGACTCTTTGCGCTTCCAGGCGTTTGATATCTTCAATTAACGCTATAGCGACGGTTTTTTGCGCTTCAAACTCTTCAATAAATGCATTC
>JAHJNE010000131.1 GCA_018820995.1 Gammaproteobacteria bacterium
CAGCGCCAGCTAGTGCGACTGTGGCTGCTTGTACGGAAATTGCGATTGTCGGCATGGGCTGTCGTTTTCCGGGCGGTGCCAATAATCCTGATCTGTTTTGGCAACATTTAGTCGAAGGGAAGTCTGCCATTTGCGAAGTACCGGCCGAACGTTGGCAAGCGGATGCCTATTATGCTGCGGACGATACTCCGGGTAAGAGCCGCTCGAAATGGGCCGGTTTTCTAAAGGATTGGGACGTCCGGCAGTTTGACGCAGCCTTATTTGATATCAGCCCGGCTGAAGCGCGCGCCCTAGATCCGCAGCAGCGGTTATTACTTGAGGTGACCTATGAAGCACTTCAGCATGCCGGGCTGGTTAGTGGGCAAAATCTCCCCCGGGATACCGGTGTATTTGTTGGCATTTCTACCGACGACTACAAAGCTTCGCAGCTCTACAGCGGCGATTTAACAAAGATTAATACCTATACCGGTGCCGGCTGTATGTATAGCGCGGCCGCGGGTCGCCTGTCGTATTGGCTTGGTTTACAGGGACCGAACAAAGCGGTGGATACGGCTTGTTCGTCGTCGCTGGTTGCTTTGCATGATGCTTGTCAGGCGATCCGCCAAGGCGAATGCAGTACAGCATTGGTGGCGGGTGTGAATCTAATGCTGACACCACATTTATTTGTGTGTTTTTCGGCACTAGGTGCGTTGTCCACGGATGGTAAGTGCCGCGCTTTTGCCGAAGGTGCCAATGGTTATGTCCGAGGCGAAGGTTGCGGTGTTTTGGTGCTGAAGTCACGTGCGCAGGCCGAAGCGGATGGGGATCAGATCCTGGCACTGATTGCCGGCACCGCCGTCAACCAGGACGGCGTTTCCAGTAGTCTGACTGCACCCAATGGCGCAGCTCAGCAACAGGTGATCCGCAGCGCACTGGCGCGAGCGGGTGTGAATGCAAGTCAGATCAGTTATGTCGAAACCCATGGCACAGGTACACCACTTGGTGACCCAATCGAAGCCAAAGCGCTTGGTACTGTGTATGGACAGGCGGTTGCTCGCAGCACTCCATTGCAAATCGGCTCGGGTAAAACGGTGTTCGGACACCTCGAAGCGGCTGCCGGCATTTTGTCAGTGATTAAAACCACTTTGTGCCTGCAGCATCAGCAGTTGGTACCCAGCCGTAACTTTGACGTGCCCAGCCCGCTGATTGATTTTGCAGGTCTGAAGCTACAAGTGGTGACAGAGCTGCAGTCCACGGCACTACAATATGCTGCGGTCAGCTCGTTTGGTTTTAGCGGCACCAATGCGCATATTATTTTATCAGCACCACCAGCGATAGCTTCATCTGCAAACGCATCCACACCAGAAGTAACAGGCAGCCAACTATTGACGCTCAGTGCACGCAATGCCGCGGCACTCGCTGCGCTGGGTCGTGATTGGCTACAGGTATTGTCGCAACTGGCAGTGCCGCAACAAACTGTGTCAAAACAAGTCATGTCGCAATCAACAACGGCATTCGCGGATGTGTGCCGCGCCAGTTATCTGCAGCGGCCACATTTGCGTTATCGCCTGGCAGTGACCGGAACTGATGCTGCAACTATGGCTGCGCGGCTTGGTGAAGCACTTGCGGACGGCGCGACGCCAGCGCCGGCAAAGGAACTGGCGTGGCCGGTTTTGCTGAGCGCACAGGCCATTCTTGCCGCACGGCAGGACTTACTTCAATTTTGCGCTCAAACTCAAACTCAAACTCAAACTCAAACTCAATCACAGCCACAAGCTACAAGTTGCCATTTGGTGTGGCCTTCAGCGCCAGAGTTCGCCACGTATTGGCGTGAATATATGTTACAGCAGGACGATGCATTACCAGATTTTTCCCTGCAATTACTGCGCTGGCAGCTTGTGGTGTTGTTGCAGCTTGATGCAGGCATTGACGTGTCAGCTGCCGAAGCATTATTGCCAGCGGAATTGCCACGGCCAGCGCATGCGGCGGACTGGCTCGGTTTACCACTCCTGCTGTTGCGCGATGATGGATTATCCCAACAGTGGCAGTGGTATTTCTCTGAGCAAATGAGAGTCGACACCCTCTCTGTGTCTGAAACCGATAGCTGGCCGGATCGGGACTGGTTATTGCAGCAGGTGGCTTGTCACTATCAGCAACAAGCTACGATTAACTGGCATCGGCTGCAGCAGTGGTTTGGAGCGCCGGCAGCTGGCACCGCAGCACAGTTACCGCTTTATCCTTATCAGCGCAAAAACTTTTGGCTTGATCCATTACCGGTAACGCCGGTCGTCGCGAATACGACATCCACTCAGTTGGTGTCTTTCGGACGTCCGGCGCTCATGAATGAAGTGCAGCGGCTGGCAGGCTTTCCCGACTTGTGTTGGTACCGTCTGTTGTTTGATCGCCAGCAACAGTTTCTGGCACAACATCTGATTTTTAATACACCCATTTCGCCGGCTGCAGCTCATGTGGCGATGCTGCTGACTGCATTGCAGCAACTGGGACAAGCGGGTTGGGCCATTCGTCAGTTAGAGCTGCATCAACCGCTAGTTCTGCCTGCCGGCACCAGCCAACGCGCCGTGCAGCTGACCCTAAAAGGCGAGTTGCTCAATGGTGCAGGGTCTCAGGCGATGGCAGAACTGCGCAGTGCAGCAGATGCTAATTCAGCTGCGACAGACTGGTCGTTACATGCCCGCGCCGAATTTTCGGCGGTACCGGACAGTTTGTACCGGCAACAGCAGCGTCGGTTGCAGCAAATGTTTCAGGCGCCGCCGCAAGATGAAGGGGAGATTGCAGCGCCCTGGTATCAGCATCTGGCGACATTGGGCTATCAGTTGGGCGAGGGCTATCGCCGGATTAAACAGATTTGGCAGCCAGAGCCATACCGGGCCTGGTGCCGGGTTGAGCAAGCTGAAGATCAGGATCTTGCGGGCGCCGTGGTTGCTCCGGGATTAATCGATTCTTTGTTACAAAGCCTGATTTGTTCTGTTCCTGATTTAATTGACCAGATGCAGCAAGGCGGCTGGATTTACATTCCGTTTAGTGTCGGCGAAATCATCCCTTTTGCCTCCCTGGATCAACCCTATTACTGGTGTTACAGCGAAAGCAAAGTGCAGGGGCCGCTCTTGACCGGTCGGGTGTTGGTTTTTGGCGCCGATGGTGAGCTGAAAATGCTGGTCGATGATTTCTCCGTCAAGCAAACCGATCAACGCGCCTTGTTAGGACGAGCATTGGCTGGATCCGTCGCGGCAGAAGCAGCCAATGATCCTGCGGCAATCAGCTGGCAAAAAACCTGGCAAGCCGAGCTTGTGGCACCGCCTCATGCGACATCAAAAGAGGCAGCGCAGTTTTGCTTGTTGACCGCTCCTGGGGCAACAGTTCCGCCACAATGGCAAGCGCTGATAGCACAGTCGCAACATCCTAAAGCAAAACGCCTGCTGCTATTGCTTAGCACACAGCCTGTCAATCGTGCTCTTTCAGAGCAATTGGCAGAGCAAGCCGAGTGGTTGCGGCAACAGATCCCCCAATGGCTGATGCATGAACAACAGCAGTTGCAATTGGTGCTGCTCGATAATCAGCCAGATTCGCCATATAGCAGCGCCTTGCAAGCCTTCCAGCAAGTGTTGCGTTTGGAGTATCCGGGCCAAATCGCCGATTTATTGCTGCTCCCAACTGACGTTCCGGCCAACGTGCTGGCAGAAGCTTTACAGGCAACGCCGTCAGCGCTGCAGGGGCAGATCCGACGTTGGCAAGGACGGGGGCCAGGGCAGGGGAAAGAACAAGGACAGGGGCAAGGGCAAGGACAGTGGCAGCTGCCGCAACTGGTCGCTACACCACTGCCTGCGCCTGCGACGAGTCAGCCATTTGATGGCACTGTGCTATTAACTGGCGGTCAGAGTGCGCTTGCGACGGTGGTGTTGCCGCAGCTGTTGGCTCAGGGCGCGGCCGCGGTAGTGATTTGTAGTCGCCGTGCCGAGCCTGCCGATTTTGCGGCATGGCTGAGCAGCGTGCTGCCGGATGCCACGCAGGCTCCGCGTGTTCATTGGTCCTGTACTGATGTCTGTGATGCGGCGGCATTAGCGCTATGTCTACAGCAGATTGAAGATACTCTGCCGCCACTGCAGGGGATCTGGCATTGCGCTGGTCAGCTGGCTGACGTCAGTCTGGCCCGGATGAGCGCCGGGCAATTATCAGCAGTACTGGCGCCCAAAGTGCGCGCCAGCCTGAATCTGCATCAGGCAACTTTGCATCTGCCGCTGCGCCAGTTTGTGCTTTTTAGCTCTGTCGCTGGTGTGCTTGGCAACTTTGGTCAGGCCAACTATGCACTGGGCAATGGTTTTATGGATGGTCTGGCTCAGCTGCGCCAGTCGCAAGGGTTAGCTGGCTTATCCATCAGTTGGGGGCCCTGGCAGCAAGGTGGCATGGCGCTGCAACAGGCCGGGAAAATTAGTGCGCAGGGTTATCAATGGTTGACCCCTGAGTTGCTGCAGCCTCTCTGGCCAGCGCTCTGCGCGGCTAGTGGTCACTGGCTGTTGGCGCAAGCCGACTGGCCAATGCTGGCCAGTCGGTTACAACACCCAGGTTTATTAAATCAACTCATCAGTCAATCCAATATTTCAACCCAAAGCAGTGAACCCGCAATCGGCCTGGCGCCGATCAGCAGCTGGCAACAACTGCCAAGACCAGAGGCGCAAGTCGCCGTCGAACATTGGCTCAGTGAGTTGGTGGAAGAGAGCAGCGGTATCGCGCCGGATCTGACGCAATCGCTGATGGAGCAAGGAATTGACTCGCTTGGCGCTGTCACTATCCGCAGTCAGCTCAGTCAGCAATTGGCACTGAGTCTGCCGGTCAGTTTGCTGTTTAATTTTCCCAGCGTGCAGGCGCTATCTGGCGAGTTGTGCAGCCGGCTGTTTGGCCCGGAACTCGTCGCGAGCAGTGCAGAAATACCGCAGGACACCCAATTTAATTATCTCGAAGACCTGTCGGAGGCAGAGCTGAACGCGCTGATTCTGCAGGAATTCAGTGCTGTTTAACCCGATGGAGACGGAGTACCTATGAGCGAACAACATCAGACCAAGCCAGAAGCGACACAATCGGCTGACGCCATGAAAAAGCTATTTGTCGAATATAAAAAAGCTCAGGATAAGTTGCAGCAATTACAGCAACAACGGACTGAACCGCTGGCTATTATCGGCGCCAGTTGTCGTTTTCCGGGAGGTGCCAATGATCTGCAGCAGTTCTGGCAGGTGCTGGCGGATGGGATCAATACGATCACCCCGGTTGATCCGGCGCGCTGGGATGCTGGTCATTATTACGCCAAAGAGCAGCAGGCTGCGGGAAAAATGTACACCACACATGGTGGTTACCTGCAACTGGCGCTGGATCAATTTGATCATCAGTTTTTTGCCGTATCGCCAAAAGAAGCGCGGGC
>JAHJNE010000132.1 GCA_018820995.1 Gammaproteobacteria bacterium
ATGCATCAGACAGCTCAAACGCTTGTTCTGCGGTTAAGGTTTCAAGACCTTCAATTTCCAGCACGCGACCAGAGAAAATGTTGACCTTGCCTTTTTTCTCAACCGTCAACAGACCTTGCTGAATGGCGTAATAAGGAATCGCATGCACTAAATCGCGCAGTGTGATACCAGGCTGCATTTCACCTTTAAAACGGACCAACACAGATTCAGGCATATCCAGCGGCATTACGCCAGTTGCAGCAGCAAACGCCACCAGACCAGAACCTGCCGGGAACGAAATGCCCAATGGGAAACGGGTATGTGAATCACCACCGGTACCGACAGTATCTGGCAACAACATCCGGTTTAACCAACTGTGAATGATGCCATCACCCGGACGTAGTGCAATACCGCCGCGATTCATAATAAAATCTGGCAGGGTGTGGTGTGTATTCACATCTACTGGCTTTGGATACGCAGCGGTGTGACAGAAAGACTGCATCACCAAATCGGCAGAGAAGCCTAAACAAGCTAAATCTTTTAGCTCGTCGCGGGTCATTGGGCCTGTGGTATCTTGCGAGCCCACTGTGGTCATTTTAGGCTCACAGTATTGGCCAGGGCGAATCCCTTTGACGCCACAAGCTTTACCCACCAGCTTTTGTGCCAGGGTGAAGCCTTTGTCGGTGACAACAGTCACTGCCGGACGTTCAAATACGGTTGAATGCGGCAAGCCCATCGCTTCACGGGCTTTGTCAGTTAAACCACGACCGATGATCAATGGAATACGGCCACCGGCACGAACTTCATCCAGCAACACATTTGAACGCAGTTCAAAGGTTGAAATCACTTCGTCAGTGCCGTGACGTTTCACCACACCTTGGTGTGGGAAAATATCAATCACATCGCCCATCGCCATGCTGTTGACGTCAAGCTCAATTGGTAACGAACCCGAGTCTTCCATGGTATTGAAGAAAATAGGTGCAATTTTGCTGCCTAAACAAACACCACCAGTGCGTTTATTTGGCACGAATGGCATATCTTCACCCATAAACCACAACACAGAGTTGGTGGCTGATTTACGCGATGAACCGGTACCTACAACATCGCCGACGTAAGCTAAAGGGAATCCTTTGGCAATCAAAGCTTCAATTTGCTTAACCGGGCCTTTCGAACCAGGTGCATCAGGTTCAATCCCTTCACGGGCATTTTTCAGCATCGCTAATGCATGCAGTGGAATGTCAGGACGTGACCAGGCATCTGGTGCTGGTGACAAATCGTCGGTATTGGTTTCACCTGTTACTTTGAAGACCGTAACGGTGATTTTTTCCGGGATGGCTGGTTTGCTGGTAAACCATTCCGCATCGGCCCAGCTTTGCATCACAGCTTTGGCGTGCGCATTGCCAGCGTCGGCCTTTTCTTTCACGTCATGAAATGCATCAAACATCAGCAACGTATGTGACAGACCTTTGGCAGCCAGAGCGCCTAATTTATCGCTGTCTAACAAATCAATCATCGGTTGAATATTGTAACCACCAAACATGGTGCCTAATAATTCAGTCGCGCGTTCAGGCGTGACTAATGGGCTGACCACTTCAGATTTTGAAACTGCGGTTAAAAAACCAGCTTTCACATAAGCAGCTTCGTCAACGCCTGGTGGGATCCGGTTTTCGAGTAAATCAACCAGGAAAGCTTCTTCGCCTGCTGGTGGATTTTTTAATAATTCGGTTAATGACGCCACTTGCTGGGCATTTAATGGCAGTGGAGGAATGCCTAGAGCTGAACGCTCGGCCACATGTTCACGGTATTGTTGAAGCACAGTAATGTCCTCTGGTTGGTCCACTGCAACCTGTATCACAGCGGTTTTCAATCGAATCTAAACAGCTTGGATTATAAGAAAAAAATGCCTGAATTGACATGCAAGTATAAGCAGCAAGACTTATAGTGGGTATAAATTTCATGAATGGTAGTGCCGTTTTAAACAACGTTTCGAATATGGAATGTGTTTTTAAGGACTTACCTTGCATATCTAGATGAAACAAAGGCCGCATTGCGGCCTTTGTAGTGATGATTTAAAAAACAATCATTACCAGATTTTGACGCGTTTTTCCGGCGCGATATACATCTTATCGCCTTCTTTCACATCAAACGCAGTGTAGAACTCTGGAATGTTCGACACGATACCAATAGCACGATACTCGCTTGGTGAATGTGGATCAGTCATCAGACGGTTACGCAGTTCTTCTTCACGGTATTTACGGCGCCATACCTGTGACCAGCTGATGAAGAATCGTTGCTCGCCAGTAAAACCATCGATGGTTGCCGCTGGTTTGCCATCTAACGACAGTTTGTAGGCGCGCATAGCAACCGTTAAACCACCTAAGTCGCCAATGTTCTCACCCAGAGTCAGTTCACCATTGACATGCACGCCTTCTACCGGTGAATACTGGTTATATTGCTCAACCAGTTGCTTACCACGTTTTTCAAACTCTGCTTTGTCGGCGTCTGTCCACCAGTTGCGCAGGTTGCCGTCACCGTCATACTTCGCACCTTGATCGTCAAAACCGTGGCCTAATTCGTGACCGATCACGGCACCGATCCCACCGTAGTTGACGGCGTCATCAGCATCCATGTTAAAGAATGGCGGTTGCAGAATAGCTGCCGGGAACACCACTTCATTGTTGGTTGGATTGTAATAAGCATTCACCGTTTGTGGTGTCATAAACCACTCTGAACGATCCATCGGTTTACCCAGCTTGTTTAACATTTCATTGTAAGCAAATGCCGTTGAAGCCTTGTAGTTACCTACTAAGTCATCAGCTTTGATCGTCAGGTTGCTGTAATCTTTCCACTTATCCGGGTAGCCAATTTTTGGTGTGAATTTATTCAACTTTTCATGAGCAGCTTTTTTCGTTTCCGGAGTCATCCATTCCAGCGTATCAATACTGTCGTGATAAGCCTGGATCAGGTTTTTCACCAGCACTTCCATCCGCGCTTTGGCTTCAGGTTTGAAATGTTCAGCCACATACAATTTACCGGCGATTTCACCTAATACTTCATCAGATGCGTTCACCGCTTTTTTCCAGCGTGGTTGTTGCTCTAAGGTGCCAGACAAGGTTTTGCCATACAGGTCAAATTGACGGTCAACAAAAGCTTTGCTTAATTTACCTGAAAATTCAGACACTAAGCGCAAAGACAAATAGTCCTTCCAGCTTTGTAAGTCAGTTTCGCTATAAATTTTACCAAATGCTTCGATGTAACTTGGTTGTTGCACAATGATTTCGTTTACAGCATCCAGTTTGGCTGTTTTCGCGAACGTTTCCCATGGGAAACCACCAAGCGCTTTGGCTAAATCAGCTTTGGCATATTTGTTGTAAGTTTTATCAGCATTGCGGTTTTCAACACGAGACCATTGGGCTGCTGCCAGTTTGGTTTCTAATGCCAGAATGCGATCGGCCGCTTTTTCAGCATCTGCAACACCAGCTAAAGTCAGCATGTCTTTGATATACGAAACATAAGCGGCGCGGATAGTTTTAAACTTGTCGTCATCTTTCAGGTAATAATCACGATCTGGTAACCCAAGACCTGATTGACCGACATAAACAGCATACTGCGTCGAATTTTTTTCATCATTATTGACGTACCAGCCCAGTGGAATGGCTGTGCCCATATTCTGGAACTCGGCAAAAGC
>JAHJNE010000133.1 GCA_018820995.1 Gammaproteobacteria bacterium
GCCTGTTGCAGAATACTTTCCAATCGATTCAGCGTAATGACTTCATCTTGCCCTTGAGCCACCAGAATTTCCTGCATCGCTTGCACTGTGCCGGAAGCACCAACAGAAATTTGCCAACCAGACGCGATAAACTGCTGCGCGATAGTTTCAACTTCAGCTTCAGCAGCGGCAATAGCTGCATTAAAGTTATCTTCAGTCAGTAAACCGTCGGCAAAATAACGATCAAGGTAAGTGACACAGCCCATATTCAAGCTGGCCAACAATAATGGTTCGAAGCCAGCACCGACCACAACTTCGGTCGAAGCGCCGCCAATATCGATGACTAAACGGTTGGAATCACAGTTGGAAGTGTGGGCTACACCCAGATAAATTAACCGGGCTTCTTCTTCGCCAGAGATGACATCGATGTGATGACCGAGGATTTTTTCAGCTTCCGTCAGGAAGGTTTTAACATTGCGGGCTAAGCGCAAGGTTGCTGTGCCTACTATGCGAATATTCGATGCCGGAATGTCCTGCAATCGCTCAGCAAATAGGGCCAAGCATTCCCAGCCACGATTCATGGCCTTTTTACTGAGCACAAGGCTATCGTTCAAACCTGCGGCCAACCGCACTTTACGTTTGACCCGGCCTATCACCTGCACACTGCCGCCAACCACTTTCACCATCAACATGTGAAAACTATTGGAGCCAAGGTCAATCACAGCATAAATATCTTCATGCTGTGATTGCACAGGTGTCGCGACACCAGGCTTAACGTGGTCTAGCGCGTTGTGGTCTTGGACCATTCGGATTACTACGTCCTGCATTACGCGCCTGTCCCGGACGACGACGAACCCGGGCCTTTGGCTGGACTAAGTCGGTCAATAGGGCTTTGGCATCATATTGCGTCACAGGGATTGGATGTTTGATGTAATCTTCAATGGCGGTCAGATTTAATGCATAACGCTCACACGCGAAGCTGATCGCTTTGCCGCTTTCGCCAGCACGGCCAGTACGGCCGATTCGATGCACGTAATCTTCACAGTCATCTGGTAAGTCAAAGTTAAACACATGACTGACTTTCGGAATATGCAGACCGCGGGCGGCAACGTCGGTGGCAACTAAAATATCCAGTTTGCCGGTGGTGAAATCATCAAGAATTTTTAAGCGCTTTTTCTGGATCACATCACCAGTGAGCATGCCGACTCGATGTCCATCAGCTTCCAACCAAGAAAAAATGTCTTCACACCAATGCTTGGTATTCGCAAACACAATGGCTTTATCCGGCCACTCTTCTTCCATTAGGCTCAGTAGTAATGGGATTTTATGTTCGCTCGATGGGTAAAATAATTCTTCGCTGATGCGGCTGCCGGTCATTTGCTCAGGTGCAATATGGATATGTTCCGGCTGATTCATTTGCTCGAACGCCAGTTCCTGCACCTTGTAGGATAAAGTTGCTGAAAACAGCAGGCTTAATCGCTCGGTGGCAGGTGGCATCCGGCTGAACATATAACGAATGTCTTTGATAAAACCTAAATCGAACATCCGATCAGCTTCATCTAATACCACCACCTGAATTTGTTTCAGGTCGTACAGGCCTTGTTTCATATAGTCGATGAGACGGCCGGTGGTGCCAATTAAAATATCTGCGCCTTTTTCCAATAACTGGCGTTGAGAATCGTAACCCTCGCCCCCATAAATCAGAGCAAGCTTCAGACCAGATTGTTTTGCCAGTTCAACGGCATCGGCATGGATCTGAACCGCCAGTTCGCGCGTAGGAGCCATAATAATGGCACGTGGTTGACCCGAACCTCTGGGTTCATGAGTCAGCAGGTAATGGAAAGTTGCAGTTAGAAAGGCCAGGGTTTTCCCGGTGCCCGTCTGTGCTTGACCTGCAATATCTTTACCGGCCAGTGCCAGTGGTAAACACTGAGCCTGGATCGGCGTACAATTGGAGTAACCTTGCGCAGCAAGTGCGGCAAGAACCTGAGGTGCCAATGCAAAATCGGCGAATTTATGCTGAGTGAGGTGTGTTTTATTCATACCGGCTTAGCATAACCGTTACGCTTGCAATAAGGAACAGTCAGGATAAAATTGATACCAGATTTTTCACTGGTTCAAACAACAGTTTGGTAGAACCCAAAATCATTGCAGTTCTGGGTAGGCGGCAACTGA
>JAHJNE010000134.1 GCA_018820995.1 Gammaproteobacteria bacterium
AGATTATTGGTCGTTACCGGCCCTTGTTAAATCCATGACCCAGTAGCGGCAATGGATTATGCGAAGCGTTTAAAAGAGTTACAAATTCAATATAAAGACAGCTTATACATTGTGATGCGGGTTTATTTCGAAAAGCCCAGAACAACAGTCGGTTGGAAAGGTTATATCAACGATCCACATTTAGATGATTCATTTGATTTAGAAACAGGTTTGATCCGTGGGCGCGAGCTGTTATTGGATTTGGTAGAGATGGAATTACCTACAGCAACCGAAGCTTTAGATCCGATTAGTCCACAATATTTGTCAGATTTGATTTCGTGGGCTGCCATTGGCGCGCGTACCGTGGAATCGCAAACTCACCGCGAAATGGCGAGTGGGTTGTCAATGCCGGTGGGTTTTAAAAATGGTACCGACGGCAATTTAAATATTGCATTAAACGCTTTGCAATCTGCAGCTAGCCCTCACACTTTTATTGGCATCAATCAACGTGGTGAGGTGGCATTGGTGAAAACTGCCGGTAATCCGGATGGGCATATTATTCTGCGTGGTGGTACTAAGCCGAATTATGATGCAGACAGTATCAACGCAGCAGTGGAACAACTGACTAAATTTGGACTGCCAACGGCAATTGTGGTCGATTGCAGCCATGGTAATTCGAATAAAGACCATAATCGGCAAGGTCAGGTGGCCGAAGCTGTTGTTGCTCAGCGGCAACTTGGCAATAAAGCAATTATCGGTTTGATGCTTGAAAGCCATATCAATGCTGGAAAGCAAAATATTGTTGATGGAAAAGCAGCATTGTATGGTGTGTCAGTAACTGATGCTTGCATTGACTGGCAAACGACTTCTCAATTGCTAGCGGGTCTTCATCTGCAGATGCAACAAGTCGTGAATGCCGCTTAAGGAGGACGAATGCCGCACTCTGAACAATCTGATCCGATGATCGCTTTAGCTCCATTGCGTCAGCAAATCGATCAACTCGATAGTCAACTGGTGGAATTGCTGGCAGCGCGCGCCAAAGTCACGGCTGAAGTGGGGCGGGTGAAACAACAGCATGCGCTTCCGCTTTATGTGCCGGAAAGAGAATTGGCGTTGATTAAAGCCAGGCGCGAGCAAGCCAATGTTGCCGGTGTGTCGGAAGAGTTGATTGAAGACGTGCTGCGCCGGGTGATGCGGGAGTCTTATCAGACCCAGGAATCGGGTTTTGTCTGCTGCCGTCCCACCGGAGGTAAAGTAGTTGTGGTTGGCGGGAGAGGTGCATTAGGGCGACGTTTTGTGTCTTTGTTTGAACGCTCCGGTTATCAGGTTGCCATTTTGGAAAGCGCTGATTGGCCACAAGCTGCAATGATAGTCGCCGGTGCCTGTGTGGTTTTGATGGCAGTACCTATCCATCTTACTGAGCAGCTGATTCGTCAATTGCCAGCATTGCCTGCAGATTGCGTGTTGGCTGATATTACCAGTATCAAGCAAGTGCCATTACAGGCAATGTTGCAGCAGCACTCGGGGCCGGTGTTAGGTCTCCACCCGATGTTTGGGCCTGACATCAGTAATATTGTGAAGCAGGTCGTTGTGGTTTGTCATGGCCGTGGTGGTGACCAATATCAGTGGTTGTTGCAACAATTTAAAGTCTGGGGTGCCGTGTTAACCGAGAAAACGGCCGAAGCGCACGATGAATTAATGCAGCTTATTCAGGCGATGCGACATTTTTCGTCACTGGTTTATGGGGTGCATCTGGCTGAAGAACATGCGGATCTTCAACAACTGCTGGAGCTAAGTTCGCCGATTTACCGGCTGGAATTAGCGATGGTCGGCCGGCTTTTTGCCCAGAATGCCGAACTTTATGCCGACATTATGTTGTCTTCAGCGGCCGTCACCGGTTTGCTGCAGCGTTATCAGCATCGATTTAATCAATTGTCACATTTATTGGCTGCCGGCGATAAAGCAGGTTTAATGGCCGAGTTTGCCAAAGGGCAGCAGTTTTTTGGTGCTGAGGCAGAGCAGTTTTTGCAAGAAAGCCGCAAATTACTGCAAAAAGCCGCCGATGAGCGCAGTTAAAAAGAAGTCCTCAGCTTGCAAATGAATGTCGACATTACCCAACCTAGTTGTTGCCCACCGGAAGGTGGGTAACTGTTTTAAAAAAGTGAAACCCTGTGGTTGAATCGGCCACCCGTGCCAGCGCACTATTCAGGCGGATCAGTTCGCTTTATACTTTTGTGAGTTATCCTTCATAGTTGTCATCCCGTGTCATCACTGTTATCCATTATGCTACGGCAACTATTGCGACTATTCAGGTACGCTCTGGTGCTGATACTCAGCTTGGTATTGATATTCGCGTATGTTCCGGTGCCTTATACCGGCATGATGCTGGAGCGACAGTTGACCGCCTGGTGGCAGGCGAAGCAGAACTATCAAGCACGACATCAATGGGTTCCCCTCTCACAAATCTCGCCTCACGTAATACAAGCCGCTGTCGCATCTGAAGACCAGAAATTTTTAGACCACAATGGTTTTGACATGCAAGCAATTGAAAAAGCATTGGTTTATAACAGCAAAGGCAAAAAGACCCGCGGCGCTTCAACCATTAGTCAACAAACTGCGAAAAACGTTTTTTTGTGGAGTGACCGTAGTTGGTTGCGTAAAGGGCTTGAAACTGGCTTTACCGTGCTGATTGAAGCGGTTTGGGGTAAACCACGCATATTAGAAGTTTATTTGAACAGTATCGAGTTTGGTCCTGGTGTGTTTGGGGTTGAAGCCGCAGCACAGCGATACTTTTCAACCAGTGCTGCTAAATTAACCAGGCAGCAGGCGGCGTTATTGGTGACCGTGTTGCCAAATCCACACCGATTTTTATTACAACGCCCTTCACCTTATATGGTAAAGCGGCAGCAGTGGGTACTGAAGCAAATGCGTCAACTTCGGTCAATCACCAAAGAATTGGCGCAATATTAGTAAAATACAGCTCCGATCAGACGACAAAACAACCTGATTTACGGTTTTTTCACCTCAGTAACCCGAAATAACACTGTGCCTGATGCATTGAGTTCGGTATCTTATGGCACTTGTCTGCCGCTGACTTTCGGGACCCTACAAAGTGTTACAGCGCAGCTCAGTCGGAATTTATTCTGACTGCCAAAACTATAACAATCGAGGAATGTGTTGATGAACGAAATTGTAAACAGCATAAATAATATCATCTGGAGCTCAGCACTGATTTATTTGTGCCTTGGTGCTGGTTTGTTTTACTCCGTGTTGACCCGTTTTGCGCAAGTTCGGCATTTTAAAGAAATGTGGAAACTGATGCTGAATAACAACGAATCAGATAAAGGCATCTCTTCTTTTCAAGCTTTGGCTGTTTCCCTTTCTGGTCGGGTTGGCGTAGGTAATATTGCTGGCGTTGCTGCGGCCATTGGTTTTGGTGGCCCTGGTGCAGTGTTCTGGATGTGGGTAGTGGCATTTTTAGGTGCAAGCACCGCTTATGCTGAATCGACATTAGGTCAAATTTATAAAGTCGAAGAAGATGGCCAGTACCGCGGTGGGCCAGCTTATTATTTTGAACGTTGTTTAGGTTGGCGCCCACTGGGTGTACTGTTTGCGATATCTGCCATTATCGGTTGCGGGATTTTCTTACCTGGCGTGCAAGCCAATGCAGTCGGCAATGCAGTGACGCAAATTTTCGGTGAAGGCACGATGGTCGTGACCAGTTTTGGCGATGTCGGCAGTTACAAATTGATTGCTTTAGCGATCATTTTAATGATTTTGGCATTTATTATTTTTGGTGGGATCAAACGGATCGCTAATTTTACCCAGATTGTTGTGCCTTTTATGGCATTGGGTTACATCGTCATGGCATTGATTGTGGTGTTCCTGAACCTAAATAAACTGCCTGGTATTTTTTCGATGATATTTAATGACGCCTTTACCGCACAAGCAGGCTTTGGTGCAGCCATAGGTTGGGGGGTAAAACGCGGTATTTACTCCAATGAAGCAGGTCAGGGGACTGGCCCGCATGCGGCGGCGGCGGCCGAAGTTGACCATCCGGCGCAACAAGGTTTGGTACAAGCATTTTCTGTCTATGTTGATACCTTGCTCGTTTGTACCGCAACGGCGTTGATGATTTTAATTACCCAACAATACAATGTGGTTGGCACTTTGACCGATGGTAGTTTTATCGTGCAAAACGTGGCCGCGACTACAGAAATTGGTTCGGCTGCATTTACTCAGTTGGCACTTTTAAGTGTGTTCGGCAATTTTGGCCAGGTGTTCGTCGGCATCGCTTTGTTCTTTTTTGCCTTCACCACAATTTTGGCTTACTACTACATTACTGAAACCAATGTTGCTTACTTAAACCGAGTGTTTAATAACAAATTACCAAATTTGTTTTTCAAATTGTTGCTGATGTTTATGGTGGCCTATGGCACCGTTAACAGTGCCGGTTATAT
>JAHJNE010000135.1 GCA_018820995.1 Gammaproteobacteria bacterium
ACGACCACTGGAGAGTTTCAGTGCAGACGTGCGTCCGACATCACGGAATTTTTTACAGGCACTGCTCAAACCCGGCGCACGGTTTATTTTGGAATGCAAAAAAGCCTCGCCGTCTAAAGGCTTGATCCGCGCCAATTTTGACTTAGATGAAATTGCTTCGGTGTATGGCCAATATGCGGATTGCATTTCTGTGCTGACCGATCACAAGTTTTTTCAGGGCAGTTACGATTATCTGGCGCAAATGCGGCAAAAAGTGCAACAGCCGTTGCTGCACAAAGACTTCATTATTGATCCTTACCAGATTTACCTCGGCCGCTTATATGGTGCCGATGCTGTGCTCTTGATGTTGTCGGTGCTGGATGATGACCAGTACCGGCTGCTCGCAGATATCGCGCATCAATTCAATATGACGGTGCTGACGGAAGTCAGCAACGAACAAGAAACCTTTCGCGCTGTTGAATTAAAAGCTGAGCTGATTGGCATCAATAATCGCGATTTACGGACATTAGATACCCATCTTGATACCAGTTTCCGTCTGGCCCGTTTGATCCCTCCGGGAACGCCTTTGGTATCTGAATCAGGCATCCATCATAACCATCAGGTGCGGCATTTACGCAAGGTCGCCAAAGCCTTTTTGGTTGGTAGTTCGCTGATGGCACAACCTGATCTGGCAGCAGCCGTGCGCTCCTTGGTACTGGGTGAACACAAAGTCTGCGGTTTAACCACGCCAGAGCAAGCGGTGAATGTTGAACAAGCCGGAGCCTATTTTGGCGGGCTGATTTTTTATCCAAAATCACCACGTTTTGTCACCATGACTCAGGCAAAAAGTATTATCGCCGCGGCCCCGCTGCATTTTGTCGGCGTTTTTGTCAATGAAGCCCTGGCTCAAGTGGCATTAGTCGCCAAAGAATTGGGGTTGGCCGCTGTGCAACTTCACGGTGACGAAGATGATAGTTATCTGCATCAGCTTCGCGAATTACTGCCAAAATCCGTGCAAATATGGAAGGCTTACCGGGTCAAAGATCAGTTACCCCAATTTAGCCGACTGCCGGATCGCATCTTACTCGATAGCTTTACGCCCGGTATTCCGGGCGGTACCGGCCTTAAGTTTGACTGGTCATTGTTGCAACAACAACTTTTACAAAAACCAGTGATGCTTGCAGGTGGCCTGACGCCGGAAAATCTTCGTGCGGCGTTGCCGTTGGCCATTACCGGCCTTGATATGAACTCGGGACTGGAGTCCGCCCCTGGGGTGAAAGATCCAGCCAAAATCGCCATTGCCTTTCAACAGATCAGAGAATTCAGCTATGACTAAGCGCACACTTAACCCTTATTTCGGCGAATATGGCGGCATGTTTGTGCCAGAACTGTTAGTTCCGGCTTTGCGTCAACTCGAACAGGCTTTTATTGATGCCCAGGAAGATCCGTCCTTTCATGCTGAGTTTCAGCATTTGCTGACTCATTATGCGGGCCGGCCAACCCCTTTGACTTTATGTCGTAATATCAGCCCGAACCCGCTGGTGAAAATTTACTTAAAACGCGAAGACTTACTACATGGTGGTGCCCATAAAACCAATCAGGTATTAGGTCAGGCGTTACTGGCAAAACGAATGGGCAAAAAAGATATCATCGCCGAAACCGGTGCCGGCCAGCACGGTGTAGCGACGGCTCTGGCCTGTGCGTTATTGGGCCTTAACTGCAAAATTTACATGGGCGCCAAAGATATTGAACGCCAACAACCGAACGTGTTTCGAATGAAGCTGATGGGCGCAACGGTGATCCCGGTTACCGCTGGCTCTGGCACGCTGAAAGACGCTGTTAACGAAGCCATGCGTGACTGGTCAGGCAGTTATGCCACCAGCCATTACTTGTTGGGTACAGCGGCCGGCCCACATCCTTTCCCGACCATAGTACGGGAATTTCAGAAAATGATTGGTGAAGAAGCCAAACAGCAAATTCTGCTGGCCGAAGGCAAATTGCCAGATGCGGTATTGGCTTGTGTCGGCGGCGGTTCCAACGCCATTGGTATGTTTAATGATTTTATTCCCGATGAACAAGTCAAACTGATTGGCATCGAACCAGGTGGCATGGGCATCAACACCCATCAGCATGGTGCTGCACTTTCAACCGGCAGTTTTGGTATTTTGCACGGCGCTTATACCGCTATTATGCAAACCACAGATGGCCAAATTGAAGAGTCGTATTCAATTTCCGCCGGTTTAGACTACCCCGCCGTTGGTCCGCAACATACCTATCTGGCATCCATTGGCCGGGCACAGTATGTGGCGATAAATGATGACGAAGCATTAGCAGCCTTTCAGTTACTGGCTAAAAACGAAGGCATTATTCCGGCGCTCGAAAGCTCACATGCATTGGCGCACGCTATCAAAATGGCAGAAGCGGCGACCGAGCCAACTGTGCTGTTGGTTAATTTATCCGGTCGTGGCGACAAAGATTTAGGCCATGTGATGGCCGTGCTTGCTGAACAAAAAGCCGCTGAACAAAAAAACTCAGAACAGCAAACGGCAGCCAAGCTAGCAGCAGCACAACAACAGCAACAATAAATTCAGCGCAAGCCGGTGTCCAAAGTAGCACCGGCGAGAATCGCGGCACCGTCAGCCGCCAAGGACTCAAGATGCAACGTTATGATTTGATGTTTAAGCGCTTAAAAGAGCGCAACCAAGGCGCCTTTGTGCCGTTTGTGACCATCGGCGACCCATCGCTGGAACTATCCTTTGAAATTATCAAGACCTTGATTGATCAAGGTGCTGATGCGCTTGAACTGGGCATTCCATTCTCAGATCCAATCGCTGATGGCCCGACTATCCAAAACGCCAATATCCGCGCTTTGGCAGCTGGCGTGACCCCGGCACAATGCTTTGAATTGATCAGTAAAATCCGGGCTTACAATGCCGATATTCCAATTGGTTTGTTGTTATATAGCAACTTAGTGATGGCACGTGGTATTGAAACCTTTTACAACACAGCTAAAAATGCTGGCGTCGATTCAATCCTCATCGCCGACGTACCACTGCACGAAAGCAAAATGTTCAGGACGGTAGCAACAAAACACGACATCGCGCAGATTTTTATTGCACCACCAAATATTACCCAGGATGGCCTAAACGAACTGGCCAGTTATGGTCGTGGTTATACCTATTTACTCAGCCGCGCTGGCGTGACCGGAACTGAAACCGCCGCCACCATGCCCGCTTCACAATTGGTGCAACAACTACGGGATGTCAATGCTGCCCCAACGCTGCTTGGCTTTGGTATATCCAAACCTGAACATGTGAAAGCGGCCCTGGATGCGGGTGCAGCAGGTGCTATTTCGGGTTCTGCGATTGTGCAGATTATTGAAAAATATCAGCACGACCAGCCAAAATTGCTGCAAGAACTTGGTGAATTTGTCGCCACAATGAAGGCGGCTACGCTCGCCTAAATCGCCAACAGGTGCCGTCACTCTCCAGGTGGCGGCACTGTTCCAGCCAAAGCACTTGTACCGATTAAACCTATAAATAGATGAAATTTCGCTCGGCCCTTATCCATATTTCTGCTAATATGCGCACTTTGTGCACACCGCTCTGAGATTCACTTGAAGAAGTATAAAACACGCTCTATCACTGGAAATCTGTTCCCGCTGCTGGCTTTGACGCTGGCGATAGTCCCGCAGTCGCAAGCCGATGCCGCAAAGCGCGTCACCATAGAACAAGCGTTGCACTATGCCAGCGACGTGATCCATATTCTGCCTTGTGTGGTCGCGGCACCTGAGACCTATCGTATTGCCAGCCATGCCAGTGCAGAGCTGCTGCAGTTATTGCCAGTCGGCAGTTCAGTAAAAAAGGGCCAGTTGGTCGCAAAACAAGACAATGTCTATTTAAACCAACAGCTTGAACTGATCAAAACCGATATTGAATCTGCGAGAGTCGCCAAAGCCTTTGCGGAAGATGAATATAATAAAGCGCTGATGCTAAGTAAAAAAGGCCTGGCGTCGTCGTCTGAATTGAACAAGTTTAAGCTTCAACTGGATAGTACCAGTTTAAAAATGCAACGCTTGCAGCTTGAGATGCAAACGGCCGAAATCAGAAATAAACGCCTGAACCACTATGCGCCTTTTGATGCGCAGGTTACTGAGGTCAGCTCTGAGCCTGGTGCACAGCTATCTGAAGGTCAACCGATTTTACGGCTGATGTCGACGCAGAACAAACAGCTTGAATGCAAATTACCGGTACTGGCGTATCAAAACAGTGTTGCACTGAAGAATCACCGTTTTGATTTTAATGGCAAGCCGCTGAAACTGCGGGAAGTCAGTCAGAAACTGGACAGTACTGCCGAAAATCTAACCTTGTACTTTGATCATCCGGCAAAAGATCGGCGTGATATTTTGGTCGGATATCGTCAGGAAGTTACCATGGCGGTAAAAGCCGACAATATCACCCGTGTGCCCTATGATGCGGTAGAGCTTGAAGGAAGTAATTATCGAACCTGGCGTGTGAATGAAGATGGGAAAGTAGAACGACTGGATGTAGATGTCTTGGACACCGTCGAGGCTTATTACATTGTGCAATCAACGATCAAGCCTGGTGATCAGTTAGTGGTGCGTGGCCAGCAAGGGCTCAGTGCAGGGCAAGAAGTTGAACTGATCAGCCGCGACGCTCCACCTCCATAACTAAAATGTTCTCATTACAGAGTCAATGGCTTTGACGATTCGAAGCCTTGACTCTGCTCAGAGATACTCGGTCCAGAGTTTATTGGCGTTCCAATAACACCGGATATTTCAGATAAGTCTCATCATAAAATGGTGAACGCTGGTAAAACCAACTTAACCTGGCATTGCCATCTTTTTGCAGTTTTGGATCGGCTTTTTGTGCTTCTTCAAACTGCTTTTTTAGCTTCGGATCTGTCGCCAACTGCTGTTCAATCCACGGCAGAATGGCATAAGTTTCAAAATACTCGGTGCGTTCAAACATGCCGTGGAAAAAGCCCCAGCTGAAAAACGAATCCGGCGCTTGCGGTTGTAGCAATGCGACGGCTAATGCGCCAAGGGGTTGATCGGTCGAAACCCGCACCGAACCTTGCGGCAACGCTATTTGACGCCATTGGCTGGTGAAACTGGCACTGACCCCAACCCGACCTTCAAACGATTTGCTGGCAAACTCCGGCTTCGAAGCGACCAATTGCTGCAGCTCAAGCGTTTTTGGCGTGGTAATGCGAGTCATTTTCACCCCGTGCAATTCCAGTCGTTTAATCACGTCCTGAAATTGTGGTGGGATCCAGTAAGCGGTTGGTACTTCAGTTTCAATTGCCGGTACTTTTTCCCAGTACACCGGAAAATCGACATAGTCTTTTGCTTGCCCGGTCCATTTCACATAAGGTCCTTTACTGATCTCACTGTGCGCGATTTCATAACTCATACCTTTGAAGGTGATCAGATCAGGCTGCTCTGCCGCTTTGTATAACAACACCTGCTGCTGCGGCCGGATATTTTCATCGGCTTTTTTCGCCAGTTGTAACGCTTTACCTTGTTCCTGTAACAGCTTTAAAGTTTGTTCCAACAACACATAAGTACCTAAAACCCTTTGTTTATAAGGTTTTAAACTGTGGTTCTCGACCAGGATTGTTGGTAAGTGACGTACATCACCATAACCATTGGAGAAACGTGGTGTCGATGTCGAACCGCTCAGACCTTTACTAAAATCGAGGCTATCAAGACCAAACACGAGAGGGCCCGGAATATGCCCCTGACGGCTCAGTTGCCGGTCGATAAACGGCCGATAGACCTGAGCAAGCCAGCTGGCGCCATTCGGGCTGAGGCTGGCGAACGGCTCGTTAAAACCATAGGTAATATCGTACTGATAGTCTTCACCATCCGTCACATGCACATCCATGTACAAATCCGGTTGATACTGATTAAGCACTTTGACCAATGCCTGAATTTCGAGGGTATCGATCTTGGCATAATCGCGGTTTAAATTGAGATTCGAGGCATTGCTTCGCCAGCCTTGTAATACCGGCCCGCGTTGATTCATCCGGTTAAATGCGCCCCGGCGTTCATGTGCGTCAACCGACAACACCGGAATAAATAACAAGTCAACTTGTGCCAGTAGGTCGGCTTTACCGCCGTGGGCAATATCCCGTAACAGCATCAATCCGGCGTCTTTGCCATCAATTTCGCCACTGTGAATGCCGGCTTGTACTAACAGGGTTGGCCGGTTTGACTTGCCGACCTGATCCGGTTGACTACTGGCTTTCACCAAATATATATCCCGGCCTTGTGGACTTTGACCAATGACTTCCAGCCGGAATAACGGTGAGCTTTCGACTAGTTTTTTCAAATAACTGATCGTTTCAGCATAATCCGGGGTGGCGGTTAAATCGGTTAATTCGGATGGGGTGACCCAAGGATCCTGAGCCTTGATCAGCGCCTGACTTGAGCCGTCCCAGGGTAATAATGGCGGTAAATGATCGGCGGCAATCACAGGAAATACCAGACTGCTGGCAAGTAGAAAAAATGCTTTCATTGTTGTTATTTCACTCCAAAACCTAAAATTTGCTGCTCTACCCCACTTTGCTGCAATTGCAGCAACGCCTGATTAAAACTTTGAATCACGGCATGACAAGGTAGGAAGTTACGGGAACATACCAGATATGCAGGTTGTGCTGTCAACAGTGGTTTCGACAGATACCGGAGTTTAACCGTTTGGTCTGGCAACTGTTGCCACATTTGCTTTGCCACAATGGGATCCATCAGTACAAAATCGACTCGACCTGCCAGCAAATTTTGCAAACTAGCATAATCAGAGACCGCTTCTGTTAAACGAAAATCTCTGCGCTGCGCAGTAAATTCAGCGCCATAAAAATAGCCTTTGGTGACTCCGAGTCGATAGGCACGAAACTCATCGAGCCGGCTTAGGTTCGCCTGAAATTTAGTGGTCGTGATCAATACCTGACGCAACTCGACAATCGGCTCGGAAAACAACCAATTCTGTTCCAGTTCAGGGGTTTTGAACCATAAAAATGAAGCGTGATTGGCTTGTGCCGCAGCCTCAGGAACTCTGGGCCAAGGCAGAAAAGAAAGTTGGGTTTGAAGGCCGGCATTAGTAAATGCCCGGCTGACAAGCTCGCTTAAAACACCCTGACTTTCAGTAAGCTCATCAATATAAGGCGGATAGTTATCGACGACTAAGGTCAATGTTGGCGCGGCGGGAGCTGACGAGGTTGATGCAGCCAAAGGCTTTAACGCCACTTCAGCCTGCGTCAATCCACAACAAAACAGCAATAACAGACTGCAGTATTTTTTCATTGTTCAATCCCGGACTTGCTTCTGCGATGCACAGCCTAAGGCAAAGTCCGGGAAATGTATAGTACGGTTACCGCACCCTTATCGATAAAAAGATCGCTACCTAACGACTGGTTTTGATCCGGTAAACACTGCAATACAGTAATGGCAAAAACAGCAGCGTCAGTACCGTTGCAAAGCCAAGACCAAACATAATCACCACCGCCATACTGGCAAAAAACTCATCGCTGACGAGCGGGATCATCCCCAGTATCGTGGTGATGGCTGCCATTGCTACCGGCCGCACCCGGCTTACCGCCGAATGAAACACAGCATCAAAGGCTTCGCGGCCTTCACTCAATTCCAACCGGATTTGGTCAATCAGCACAATACCATTTTTGACTAACATGCCGGACAGGCTTAAAAAGCCCAATAAGGCCATGAAACCAAAGGGCACCCGAACCAACAATAAGCCAAGGGTCACACCGATAATTGCCAGCGGCACACAGGCCCAGATCACTAAAGCGTCGCGGCTGGAATTAAACAGCAATACCGTCACGACAAACATCACCAGATAACCTAACGGCAATGACCCAAACAAGGCTTTTTGCGCTTTGGTTTGTGCCTCTAACTCCCCGCCCCAACTCAAATGATAACCGGTCGGAAGCGGTAATGCTTCAATCGCCGGTTTCACCCGGGACAGCAAATTGGCCGCCGTATCATCCGATAAAATATTGTGATCAGCCATCAGTGTCAGTGTGCGTTTGCGGTCGCGTCGCATAATTTGTGGATCTTCCCACACCAAATCAAAACTACTGACCACTTGGCTGATCGGAATATAACGATTCAGTTTTGGACTATAGATTTGCAAATCGGCTAACGAATCAATACTCGACCTTTCGCTGAATGGCGGTCGGCTGACAATAGGTAATAAGTGGGTACCGTCACGATAAATCCCAACCGTTTTGCCATTGACATGAGTTAACAGTACATCATCAACATCTTGTTTACTGATCCCGACCCGTCGCGCGACTGCTTCGTTAAAGTGCGGCCGCACAACCTTCACCCGCTCGCGCCAGTCATCACGTACATTGCGCGCACCACTATCAGCCAGCATAATTGCTTTGGCTTGTTCTGCAAGTTGCCGCAACACATCCGGATCCGGACCGCTGAGCCGGACTTCTATTTTGGCCGCCGTCGAAGGTCCCACTTCCAGACGTTTTAGCTTTTGCTGCAACCGTGGATGTTGTTGTTCGATATAGGTTAATAGCCGCCGCATCACTGGTTCTAACTGCTCTTTATCCTCAACGCGCACAATTAACTGACTATAAGCCGGATACAATTTCTCAGGCTGATAGGTCAGCATAAAACGATCGGCGCCACGGCCAATTGTCGCAGTCACCGCAGTCACTTCCGGTTGTTGGCGTAAAAACGCCGAGACTTGCTGATTTTCTTCCAGGCTATGGCGAATATCAGTGCCGGCTGGCTGCCATAAATCAACCAAGAACATCGGTGTATTGGATGCTGGGAAAAACACTTGCTTGACCTGTCCAAAACCTACAATGGCGCCGACTAACAGCAATAACATCACACCATAGCTAACCGCTCGGTGTTTCAGCACCAAACTCAGCACACGCCGATACACATCAAAAATCACTCCACGGTACAGCTCTGCTTCGGCATTTTCATTTGCCGCAGACTCAGCTGTTGGTTTAAACAGCAGACTGGCAAAAAATGGCGTCAGCGTAATGGCAGTCACCCAACTGAGTAATAAACTAACCAGCAATACCCAAAATAAGCTGCCGGCAAATTCCCCGGTCGCGTCACTGGAAAGTCCGATTGGTGCAAAAGCAGTAATGGCGATCACTGTCGCGCCTAACAATGGCCACTGTGTTTGCCGGACAATTTGCGACGCGGCTTCCTTGAGCGATAACCGCCGCTGCATGCCGATCAAAATCCCCTCGACCACCACAATGGCATTATCTACCAGCATCCCCAACGCAATAATCAGCGCTCCCAACGAGACCCGCTGCAGCTCAATATGCATTTG
>JAHJNE010000136.1 GCA_018820995.1 Gammaproteobacteria bacterium
AATTTCCAGCTGTTTGATCAGGTAATATTCCAGACCACCGTGAAAACTATACACCCCACACCGATAACCGGCCGTCGCTTCACATTCTGCAATCAGCTCTTTGCGCAGCTGATCAATTTTATCAAACCGTTCTTTACCCAGCAGTTGTGGCGTCAATTCTTGATTAATTTGTTTGGTGACGTTACTGACTTGCTCGGTGACAAAAATTTTTGAACCAGGCGCTGCTGGTAATTCTTCAGCCAGCGTTTTGGCCAGAAAACCTTTTTGCAGCAAATTGTTTTGTGCGGTGCTGTTGTGTTGAATACTGCCGTAGGCGCAGTGGTGATTGGTGACAACTAACCCCTGATTAGATACAAAAGAAGCCGTACAGCCTCCTAAACTAATCACGGCGTTCATTGGGAAAGTCGTGAGTTCAGCAATACTGGCTGCGTCTATTTGCAGGCCTTTGCTTTTTAACACAGCTTCAAGTTCCGGCAGTTGATGTGGCTGCCACATTCCCTCATCGGCCCAACCATTGGCGCTTATAAGCAACGTCAATGCCAGTATGGTTTTTTTCATTCTCAATATCCTTTGTCTTATTTAATTTCACTGCTAACTACACGAATGATTACACTGCGAATTCAAAGCGCGGAACAGCCCGTTCACTGACAGGCGTTGACTGGCAGGCATTAATTGGCATTGTGCGATAATTTTGCTAAATGTACAGTACACTCACCGACATTTTCAGACCGTTGGTTGATTTTCAAGGTAAAATCCCCAAATTGCCCCTGTATTGATTATTTAAGGACTTAAATTCAATGGAAGTATTACTGGAAAAGCTAATTTATGCCTCGCGCTGGATTATGGCGCCCATTTATCTTGGTCTGAGTCTGGTGCTGTTGGCATTGGGTATTAAATTTTTCCAGGAAATTTTTCATGTGCTGCCAGCCGTATTTAGCATCAAAGAAGTGGATTTAGTCTTAGTGGCGTTGTCGCTGATTGATATTACGCTGGTCGGTGGCTTAATTGTCATGGTGATGTTTTCTGGTTATGAAAACTTTGTCTCACGGTTGGACATTCATGAAAACGATGAAAAGTTAAACTGGTTAGGCAAAGTTGACTCAGGTTCTTTGAAAAATAAGGTTGCCGCTTCGATTGTCGCCATTTCATCAATTCACTTGCTGAAAGTGTTTATGAACACGCCGAATATTCCGAACGACAAAATCATGTGGTACTTGCTCATCCATATCACCTTTGTGGTATCAGCCTTTGCGATGGGTTATCTGGACAAAATCATGAAGGACAAAGCTTAAGCGGTGATTTAACCAGCCCAAGTTAACCATTTGTCTGTTAAAAATGGTTGACGCCCATTTTTGACTGCGAAGTCACGACAACCGTGTATTTTTTGCTTTAGCTTGCTGCGCATTGCCATGTACTATAGCACCGTCTAAAGTTTGACCTGAGTGACTCCCCCCGGTCAGTACTATTAAGTTTAACGAGGTACAGTGTGCAGGGATCCGCGCCTGGCGTTACGCCATTCCCCTTAAATTTGTTGTTCCGTAAGCTGTGCTTGTGGCTCTGGTTGTCAGTGCTGGCAACAGCCCATTGTGCCGTTTTAGCCAGCGAAAACGGGCTACCGCTGTTAAAAAATTACAAACCAAAAGAATATAATGCCGGAACGCAGAATTGGGCCATCGTGCAGGATCAACGCGGTATCTTGTATGTGGGTAACAATGTCGGCGTATTAGAGTTTGACGGTGTCCATTGGCAAACGATTCAAACGCTAAATCAATCAGTCGTTCGCTCTTTAGCGGTAGGGGCGGATGGTAAGATATTTGTAGGTGCGAAAGGAGATTTAGGCTACATCCAGCCTGGTGCGGTCACTGGCAGCCGTTACGTGTCCTGGACCGATCGCATTCCTGAGCAATATCGCGACTTTTCAGATATCAGACAAACTTTTGTCACGCCCGATGGGGTGTTATTCGTGTCACGTCGGGATGTGTTTTTGATCAATGAGCACCAGGTGCATACCTGGCATAGTGACAGCCATTTTGGCAAAGCCTTTCAAATAGACGACAAAATACTGATCCTCGATGAGCAACGTGGCTTACTACAGCTGCTTGACGGAGCGTTACAGCCAGTTGCCGGCGCTGCCGATTTACTGCATAAAAATGTATTTGTGATAGAAGCCTGGAATGACGATCAACTGTTAATCGGCTGTCGCGGCACTGGTTTTTTCCTTTTGGATACCAATGGTTTAACCCCCTTCCCAACGGACATCGATGCTACGTTAAATCAGGCTGTGCTCTACAACAGCAAAAAGTTACGCAACGGTTTGCTTGCGATAGCCACGGTGCGTGACGGGGTGTTTTTACTCAATGCACAAGGCAAACTGGTCAACCACCTCAATATCAATTCTGGCTTACTGAATGACAATGTTCGTGCCATGTATGAAGATCCACAGCAAGGCTTGTGGCTGGCTCTGGATCATGGTTTATCCAGAGTTGAAGCATCGTCAGCTATTTCTTTGTTTAACCACGTGATGGGGCTGACGGGTAATGTTCATGCGCTCCATCGTCATCAACAGCAGCTCTATGCCGGCACGAGCCAAGGTTTGTTTCGATTAGACGCACCACGCGGCAAGCAAGCTGTTTTTTCCCAATTGGAAACGCTCAAGTTTCAAACCTGGGATATGGCAAGCATCGACAATGAATTGTTAGTTGCTAACAATAAAGGTGTTTATCAAATCGTCGGTGACAAGGTCGCCCCTCTACTAAGTACACCCCTTCCTAGCAAAGTTTTATTACAATCAATACAACAACCGCAGCGGGTCTGGCTTGGCTTACAAAACGGTTTGATGAGCTTAATCAAGACGGCCGATGGTTGGCAGCCACAACCTTTAATCGAAGGTGTGACGGGTAACATTAACAGTTTGGTTGAAACCGCTGATGGCGAGCTCTGGATTGGCACCCTTGCCCATGGCGTCTATCGGTTGCAACTGCCATCGGCGAACTTGGACGCCACTCCGTCCTCGGCCATTGTGACCAGTTTTGGCAAAACGCATGGCTTACCAAGTGACAACCGCAATTCAGTCACGGTGCTGGACAATCAAGTGTTGATCGCCACCGTCCGGGGTTTATATCGTTTTGATCCCGGCAGCCAGCGGTTTTACCCGGATCCGGCGTATCAGGCATTGTTTGTTGATCAGCCATGGGTGCGGGCGCCGTCGCGCGATAGTCAGGGGCGTCTGTGGATGCTGACCTGGAACAATCAGAATGGCGAACGACAGGCAGGTGCAGCCGTGCCTGTGACCGCAAATGCAAACTCAGCGGCAACTTCATCTGATCAGTCAGTGAGCAGTCCTGACATGGTTGCAGCGCCACTGCAATGGACGACAGCGCCGCTTTACCCATTGGCCGATACGCCTCTGGACGAAATATTGATTGATGCAGGCGATGTAATTTGGTTTGGCGGCGCCGAAGGTATTTTCCGTTTTGCCACAGCACAAAAGCCGAAAGCGCCTTTGCCTAGTCAACAATTCCCGCCGTTAATCCGGCGAGTTGAGTATCAAGGTGAAGCGTTAGCGCAGTTGCCAGGTCGACCTTTGAAGTTATCAGCGAGTCAGAATTCACTTCGACTTGAATACTCGGTCCCACGTTTTGGTCACCTCGATACCCTATTGTTCCGGGTCAAATTGAGTGGTTTTGAATCTGAGTGGTCCAGATGGAGCAACGAAACTTATCGTGACTACACCAACTTGCCAGCGGGTCGTTATCAGTTTGAATTACAATACAAAAATGCATTTGGTGAGATCAGTAGCGCAGTACCATTTCAATTGCACATTGTTGGCCCTTGGTATTTAAGCTGGTGGGCAATCGTTAGTTATCTACTGCTGATTGCTTTGCTGGTCACCTCTGTGATGCGCTGGCGGTTAGATTTGGCTCGGCGTGAACAACAACGATTAAGTCTGCTGGTTAATGAGCGAACACAACATCTGGAAAATACCATGCAGATGTTGGAACAGGCTAAAACTAAAGCCGAGGCGGCGGCGCAGGCCAAAAGTGAATTTTTGGCCAATATGAGTCATGAAATTCGTACACCGATGAATGCCATTATTGGTTTTTCGCAATTGGCGCAAAACACCGAATCCTTCGCCGAACAACAGCTATATCTGTCTAAAATCACCAATTCCAGCAAAATTTTATTAAGCATCATTAATGACATTCTCGATTTCTCTAAAGTCGAAGCCGGCAAACTGGAGTTAGAGAAAGTACGATTCCGACTCAGTGATATGCTGCAACAAGTGCGGGATTTATTTATTGAACAGAGCCGGCAAAAACGGCTGGAACTGCAATTTAGCATCGAGCCTGGCGTGCCAGACTTTTTGGTTGGCGACCCACTGCGCTTAAGTCAGGTGCTGGTGAATTTACTCAGCAATGCGGTTAAATTTACCGGGACAGGTCAGGTCACGTTGACGGTCGATCACTTCGCCGCAGCCTCTAACGACGTCGCGGTGGCCGAAGGAAGTCATGATGAAATCTGGCTCCAGTTTGCAGTCAAGGACACAGGGATTGGACTGACTCAAGAGCAGTGCGACAATTTGTTCCAGGCATTTAGTCAGGCGGATAGCTCTACCAGCCGCAAATATGGTGGCACCGGCCTTGGTTTAAGTATTGCACAGCGCCTCGTCGGTTTAATGGGCGGAAATATTCAGGTACAAAGTGAAGTGGGTGTCGGCAGTACCTTCAGCTTTAATGCCCGCTGTTATACCGCAACAGCCCTGCCACTCCCGGCGAGTCATTCGCTTAATGCTGCCGCTCAGTCCGGCACAACGACCAACAATGTCCCAGGCCTGGTGTTATTGGTCGAAGATAATAGCTATAACCAGACACTGGCGCGGATTATTCTGCAGCATGCAGGATTTGCAGTGAATATCGCCGAAAATGGGGCTCAAGCTCTAGAGATGTTAACGAAAAACCAATATCAATTAGTGCTGATGGACGTGCATATGCCGGTAATGGATGGCTACACTGCAACCCGGGCCATCCGCGCACAACAGCAATATGCCAAACTACCGGTGATTGCACTGACCGCACATGTCACCGCCGACTTCCATCAGGAATGTTTAGATGCAGGGATGAATGATTTTGTCACCAAGCCAATTGATGCCCGCACTTTATTAGAAAAAGTGCGGGAATGGGTGTAACGCTTCAATCGTGCTTTTTGCGCCATTTTGGATAGGCTTTCAACACGGCGGCACCATTGTTTTGATACCAGCCGTAGCCATTTTGGCGCTCAATCGACAACTCGGTTGCGCTGCCTTTGATACTGCCATCGCGATCGACAAACAAGGGTTGTTGCCGCTCTAAATCGTAAAACCGGGCCCACAGTGGTTTTGCGCCGGGCTCTGGTATTAAATGAATACCGGTTTCGTCGCGCTGCATTTTAGTATCGCGAATTTGTGTTCGCTCAAACCATGCCACAGCCGCTTCGATTGCACTCACCACTTCTGCGGACGGTTGCGGTATCTCCATCAACAATAAAGTAATACCTGCACTTTCACTGCTAACTAACGATGCTAATTCATAGGCTCGTGCTGGCGCTGGTTCCAGTGTCAGTGGATGATGTTGCGCTGCCCAAATCGTCAGTTTGCCATTTAATCGAACCTGTGCTTTTAACAACATCTGAATGCCAAGTGCAAAGTGTTGTTTTGCTTGTTGACGCAGCGCTGTCGGCAACATGGCAAATTGCGGGTCCGCTGAAACATCACGCAATAAGGTCAGTAATTCTTCCATCACCTGATCGTTTAAGGTAATGGCATCATGATAACCACCCCGTAGCGGATAGGTCTGGGCAAAACCCCCATTCGGGTATTGCGCCTGAAGAATAAATTCAATGCCTTGCGCGATAGCCGCCAGGACCTTGGGCTGCAAATCTTGAGTGGCGTGCGGGTAAAACGCTGCTAGCCAGCGCAATTGGGTAGTCGTTGCTCCATTATCAAAGGTTGGGATATAGTTTTTTTCCACTCCGAACATTTGACCGGGTTGCCGTGGTTGTTCGGCCATATCGGTGCGCTTACTCCAGCCACCAGATGGTGTTTGAAAGGATAAAATCACCTGAGCTACAT
>JAHJNE010000137.1 GCA_018820995.1 Gammaproteobacteria bacterium
CCCATACTGAGATCATCAGCAAAGTTAAACACTTCAACCGCTGTCGCTTTTGGCAGATAAACGCGGATCAATAATCCTTTATCGGCTTTTTGCCAGCCTAACCAGGCAAACGGATGGGCACAACGGACTTCAGGCAATAGCGCAAGATTCATAACGTATCCTTTGAACTGTATCGTTGCAGTAACGCGGCAAGAAAAACCGGCAGTGTTGAACAGAATACACTGCCGGTTTATTTTTTATAGCTATGAATATAAGCCAGAACGACGGTTGGCTGTCAAATTTTGCAGATGCTGATTGATATGCGGTTGTTGCTCAAGCTGCTCCAATGTCATACTGAGCTTACGGCGCCAGTTTGGATATTCATCACTGGTGCCAGGTACATTCACCGGTTGTGTCATTTCCATCCAATCTTCCAATTGTAAACAAAGTAACTGGCAACTGCCTTTCGCTAAATGTTGCTGCATCGCAAAACTTAGTTGTCGCGACATGCCCATTTGATCAATTTGCCGGCCAAAATCTGCTGGTAACGCTTGATGGCCATGCAGTGAATCAAGGATCCGCTGCTTAGAGTTATGTCGATCCTGATATAAACCTGGCAGTAATTGTTCGGTGTACAGACCAATATCAAGGCCCAATTTTAAATCTGAACAATGCCAAAAGCCGATTAACGTTGGCATATCATGGGTCGTTAATGCCGCCATTGCTTGCACAGGGTAATGGGCCGGCGAGATAAAACCACCGTCTTCAGCTTGTTCAAAGAAGAAAATCCGGTAGGAGTACATCCCAAATTGCTGGAGCAACTCAAAAATACCATCCGGCACCGTACCTAAATCTTCTCCGATGACCACCGCTTGCTGGCGCTGACTTTCCAACGCCAATATACCGAGTAGATCCATGATCGGGTAATAAACATAAGCACCTTCACCCGCCGATTTGGCGCCTTTAGGAACCCACCACAAGCGCAGCAAGGCCATCACATGATCAATCCGCAACGCGCCTGAGTCTTGCATATTGGCACGGAACAATTCAATCATCGGTCGGTAGGCTTGCCGGAACAACTGGTACGGCAACATTGGCGGCAAGCCCCAGTTTTGGCCTTTTGGCCCCAATATATCCGGTGGCGCACCAACACTGGCATTGCGGCAATACAAGTCAGGATTGGCCCAGATTTCGGTTGATGCTTCGCTGACGCCAACCGCTAAATCGCGATAGAGCCCGAGCAACATGCCGCAATCTTTGGCTTGTTGCTGAACTGTCGCTAGCTGCTGCTGCGCACAAAATTGTAAATAACTGAAAAATTCAATATCGTCCTGATTCGCCGCCGCAAATTCGCGCACCGCTTCACTGTCGGCGCTCCGATATTGTTCTGGCCAATTTGGCCATCCCCAAGCGTCCGGATTTTTGGCTATCAAATACATATGCAATGCGTCATATAACGCCAACTGGCGCAGGCTATCGCCACCTTGCTGTTTGAAACTATCAAAAGCAGTAACTAACTCAGGGACTTGCTGCTGATGTTCGGTAAACCAATGGAATAAGGTTTTTAACACCGGTAGTTTCAGCTGCATCACGCCGCTATAATCGACCCAGTCTTTTGCACGCTGCGCCGCTAACTGGTCGGCAAAACCAGGCGCCTGCACCAAATGCGCGGTTTGCTGGCACTTGCCATAGCCAGGCAATAACGGCACGCTTAGATAAATCAGATTGAGCCAACGTCTTGATGACGGGCTATAAGGGCTGGCGGATTCCGGCATCGCAGGATACAAAGCGTGAATTGGGTTTAACCCCACAAAATCAGCCCCTTGTTTGGCTAAATGTTTTACCAGTCGGCCTAAATCGTTAAAATCACCAATGCCCCAATTGCTGTCGGATTTCACCCCATACAACTGCACTGAAACACCCCATTGTTTTTTAAGGGAGAATTCATCAGGTTGGAAACAACGTTCTGGCGTAACAATGAATGATTGCTGGTAAATTTCGTCATCACCTGCAATCGCAAGCTGCAACTGGTGGTAACCAAGTGGTAAATCGGCAGAAAAAGTCCAATCATATTGCTGAACTTCGGTGCCACTGTCAGAATGGTCCAGCGCCCCTTCAAGTACCGCCGCGCCGGTAAGCTCTGCATCGATAGCGCTGAATACAAATTGCTGGCTCTGGCCTTGCTCAGTAGTTATTGTCACAGTGAGCTCGGCATGCACTTCATCAATCGGGAGTCGTACCTGAAGCTGGTATTGTTCAGCCTGACTCTGCACTGACACGGGGTCAATTGGCTCTAACCAATGTTGTTTTTGTCGCTCATCAAGCTGATTTTGAGCTTTAGCGTCGTCGCTAATATCGAAGCCCAGCGCTGCCAATAACTTAAGCTGATCTTGTTCGGCAACCTCGGTTGGGTTGCCCCAGGCATCGGTGAAAGCCGTTTCAATACCATTAAACCGGATTAAATCAGCAAGAAGTGTTTTGTCCATAAAGGCTCCGTATCAGGTGCGTCATATTGTCGTTACCGGTTATTTTTTAGGATTAAATTGCATCAGTCCGGTTCTGATTCAGCAGTATACGACTTAAAAAAATTGTTACGATGGCTAAATGCGGCTTTATGTCATTAAATTACATAAATACGATTGCATAAGGTTTTTATGCTTGAAAAATGGCAAAAAACATGTAATTTTACTACACAATTTGCAAACTTCCGGAGTGAGTCATGACAATTCGCGTCGCAATCAATGGTTTTGGCCGTATCGGCCGCAATGTTTTACGTGCTTTATATGAAAGTAAGAAGTCATACGACATCAAAGTAGTTGCTATTAATGACTTGGGCGATGCTGCTATTAACGCCCACTTATTAAAGTACGATACCGCACATGGTATTTTCGCCGCCGAAGTTGAGCATTCTGACAAAGCAATTTTTGTGAATGGCGACGAAATCCGCACTTTAAGTGAACGTAACCCTGCCAACCTGCCGTGGACTGAATTAAAGGTCGATGTGGTGCTGGAATGTACAGGCTTATTTACTGACCGCCCAAGTGCTGGTGCGCATTTAACTGCTGGCGCGAAAAAAGTGATTATTTCTGCCCCAGCCAGCGGTGTGGATGCCACAGTCGTTTATGGTGTAAACCATGACGTGATTACCCCAGAAATGACCATCATTTCAAACGCGTCTTGCACCACCAACTGTTTATCGCCAATTGCCAAGCCATTAAATGATGAGCTTGGTATTGAATCTGGCCTAATGACGACGATTCACGCATACACTAATGATCAACGTTTAAGCGATGTTTACCATACCGACGTTCGCCGTGCCCGTGCCGCAGCCATGTCGATGATCCCAACTAAAACAGGTGCGGCTGCCGCGGTAGGTCTGGTGGTTCCAGAACTCAAAGGCAAATTCGACGGTTTAGCCGTTCGGGTGCCGGTACTGAATGTATCTTTAGTCGATTTGAC
>JAHJNE010000013.1 GCA_018820995.1 Gammaproteobacteria bacterium
GAAATTTATCGGTAAATGGCTGCAGCGATAGTTGTTGTTGCGGGCTGTTTTTTAATGTCGGCTGACCGGGTGTTTCAGCCCACTGCAGCTGAATAGTGCTGGCTTGTGCTTTTGCTGGCAGGATCAGCGTAAATTCACCAGTATCACGTACGACGAATTGATGACCCTGTGTTTTGCCAGGCAACATGGGGACCCGAATGATCCTTGGATCATCAATTGATAACGTGTGAAGCACTTCGCCATTGGCGTCTTTCAGACTGATGGATACCGCGCCGGCTGCTAATGGCGTAGCTGCACGCCGCCCATCGGGCAGCTCGAGCCGCTGAATTGTCTGAATTTCAGAACCATTGGCATCAAAACTGACTTGGACCACCCAGAATTCGCCCGCTGATAACGGTGCTGAAGATAAAACTATTAAAGCAATACCAACAAAACAATGTAGCAATCTGTTATTGGATCTGAACATTCCACTGTACCTCTTTGCTTTGTAGTGCTGGGGCTTTAATAAGACCACTGATATCAGTGATCCGTGCCTTTAATTGATAATTTTGTTGTTGATCCTGGCAACAATCGATACTGGTGTTATTGTCAAACTGTGGTAGCTGTTGCTCGTTTAACCACCAGGTAACCTGTTGCTGTGCGTTCCCCACTGATAATTCAAATGCGAACTGCATATTTTGGCCACGCGGCTGCACCACGTTTTCCTGCTGAGGTAGTTGGTTATAGTGCATACCAATGGTTTGATAAAGCTTACTGACCCAGGCTTCACCGTTAACTTCGCCAACAGGGGCGCCTAATGACAGCATAAAACTGTTATCTTTTGGACGGTAAAAATCTTTGGCGTGATAATAGGACCCTTCAAAGAGACCAATACCTTGTTGCCCCGGCAGTGTCGGAATATTGGCCGGATCACTAAACCAGTGTCGCCATTTTATCAGATTCGGATCCGTCACTTTGGTGACGTTAGCGTAACAATTTTCGCAATAATACGGCAGATAGATAGGCGCTGAGCCTTCATCAACATATTCATCAGCCAGTCCTGCAAAAGAATGGCCTAATTCGTGGATGGCGACATCGGTGGCGTTTTCATTTAGTGTAAATGTTGCCAGGTTACCACCGGCACCACCATATTTGGTGCTGTTTCCGACAACCAGTACATGATCAAACTGTGGATAATGTTGCAGAACGTAATTGAATACTTTTGCTTCATTGACGCAATACAACCGGTCGATACCAGAGCAACCAAAATTACCGTCAAATAAAGTGTCGACTATCGTGTTTGTTGCAGGATCGTCAGCGCCACTTTGTACAGAATGAGCATCCAGCACGTGCAGACTCCATCCATCCCTATGGGTGCCAATCTCGGAGTGATCGAAAAATACTTTGCTAAATTTTACTGCGGCATCACGCAACTTGTTTTGCTCTGCAGCAGTAAAACCATCGCCTACAATGACTAGATTTAATCTATTGCTCTGGACCTTCCCGACTAAGGTGCGACCCATCCCAGTCGGATTGACTAACGCAATTGCTACGGTTTGCTGTTGTTGTGCTGCGGCGGCTTGTGTATCGCTGACTTGGATGATCACAGCTTGCTGCGTCGCAATGCTGGTTGGCAATACGGTAAGCTGCGCCGGCTGCTGATTAAAATCTATGAAAAAAGCTTCTGGATTCAGATTCTTAAAAGTTAAAGTGTCGCCATCGACATCTGTTGCGGTTAGTTGCAGTGGGTAACTGGCACCGGTATCGAGTACAGCTGGTAAAGCACCGATCACCAGTTCCGGTGTGTCATTCACTGCGGCCACTGTGATTTCGGCATTGAAAGGTATTGCTGCGGATTTGCCGTCACTGACCTGTAATTTCAAACTAATTTTGCCATTAAAATCAGCGACTGGTTTCAGACTCAAAGCGCCATTTTGGCTGACGGTCACGCCGCTGGTTGTAGGTTCACTGCTTAATAGCGTGAAACTGAGCGGGTCTTTATCGACATCGGTTGCAAGCAGTTGTGCGTTATATACCGTATCTTCCTGGCTTTGAAATTGCTGAATGTTCACAATAGGTAAGTCATTTACCGGCTGCACAGTCAATTTTACTTCACCGGATACGGCTGGAGCTTTGCCATCACTAACACTAAAAGTAAAACTGGCGTCGCCGAAAAAATCCAGAGCAGGCTGATAGCTAAAACTTCCGTCTGCTTGCATGGTGACATTGCCGGACGCATTGCTCGAGCTCAGTAATTGATAAGTCAGTGGGTCATTGTCGACATCACTGGCAATGATTTGTTGCTGCAGGATGTTGTCTTCCTGCAGCTGAAAAAGATTACTGCCAATGACCGGTGCTTTATTCTGCACCGGTGTTGGTGTTGGCGCGGGAACTGAATCACCACCCCCTCCGCCACCACAGCCGTAAATCCCGGTTAATAAAGTCGTGATGCTAATGCACCACCGCATGTAATTTGGTATTGACTTGATGTGATGCCGCATTGCCGTCCTTTACAATTTATCGCGTCCAATTTGCCATTTACTTTACAACGCCGTAACTATAGAAGCAAACCCGAGTCTAGGAAGGAAAAAGACAAAAAACCGGCTCAGGGATCCATACCTAAACCGGTTGCTGAAATCAGACAATAAATGATTGATCAGAAATTGTAACTGACGCTTAGACTGACAGATCTTGGCAGAATATAACGGCCATTTGGTGAAGCCGGATCGCGTGGGTCACCTTCGGTCAAACCAGCTTTATCGGTGAGGTTATCCACCGACAACTGTGTTTTTAACTGCGAGGTCAGTTGCAGTTGCATC
>JAHJNE010000138.1 GCA_018820995.1 Gammaproteobacteria bacterium
ATTGCGGCTGCAGTAGTTGAAGCAGGCAGTGCAGTAAAAGCACTTACCGGCGAGTTAATTTCTGCCCGTGATGGCGCCATTTCGCCACTGATCACCACTCCGGCAGACGAGCGGTTAATCCACCGTTTAATCACCGAGAAAACCATCACTATCAACACCACGGCCGCCGGCGGCAATGCGTCGTTGATGACGATGAGTGACAATATCGGTTAAGGCAAGTCGTTAAAACGATCAAGGGCATCACACCATGTTCAGTGTATTGAACGTGTTGTGACGCCCTTTTTTATTTGAATGGCTGGCAATGATTACCCGCCCGACATCACCCAATACATTTTCACCTGCGGATCTGAACTTGGCAGCCCCACCAGCGCACTTTGATTAACAACAGCAAGGTCTGGAGATGGCAACGTGAGCACAACCATCGGTTCGCCCTGATACGGGAGTTCGCCTGCACTCAACAGCACGCTAGTATCTCGCACCGCATAATCCCGCACGCTAGTATCTCGAACACTACTATCTCGCGCACCGACCAACAGCACTCCGATTAACAACACCGCAGCGGCTTGCCAATGCCAGGATCGAAGCGGATGGCCTGATTGCGCCACAGATTCATGCACGGGTCGATTTAAAATGGGCTGCGCCAACACCTGCTGTTGTAACTCCAGCGCTTATTGCAGTTTTTCCAGCCCTTGCGGTGGCGGTGCAATTGGCTGTAACAATTGTTTAATCTTCATTGGTCCAAGTCCTCCCGGTCAGTTGTTCCAGCTTTAACTTCAATTGCATCAGCGCCCTGCTGCGCCTCGACGCTACGGTGCCTGGAGCTATCGCCAGCACTTGCGCCGTTTCTGCCAAAGTCAGTCCACTGTATTCAGTCAACAACAGCACTTCACGCTCAACGGATGCAAGTGCAGATAGCGCCTTTCGTAACAATTGCTGCTGTTGCTGCTGCTGTAAAAGTTGCTCAGGTGAATCTTTGGCAACCGGATCCGCCAACAAATGCTCGGTATTGGGCTTGGACCCTAGCCAAGGTTCAATACTGTCAAATACCCAATTCAGCCGCCAGCGAATTTTATTCCGGGCCAGATTTAATGCTGTGGTGTAGACGTATGCCGGCAACGTTGCCGCCTCGACTTGCTCCCGATGCTGCCACACCTTCAAAAACGCTTCCTGCAACAGATCCTGGCAATCCTGGGCCTGCCATAACATCCGAAATAGCACGTTATACAAAGGACGCTCCAATGCCTGATAACAGTCGAGCAGCTCCTGCTCTTGTATCATTAACCGGCACCGTTATTGTTGTTGGATGCGAACAATAGTGTACAGATACTGGCCTTTGGCAATATCACTGGCATTGGATCCCACCACCAGCAATTGATCGGGCTGATCGGCGGTTAGATTGGTATCTAACAGAAAATCACCTGGCAACTTACTGTTGAGTTCAGCAGGGATTTTGTGGTTTCTCTGAATCGCAAGCTGCAGCTGAGAACCATCACCCACCTGAATTAGTTCCTGACTGATCACAAACATACTGCCGCGAACTATCGCTTGTTCTTTAGAACCTCCGAAGTTTTTTGTCCGCTGGACACTGGTCAGTTCAAGACGTTCCAGCAGTTCAAACTGCAGTGAACCATGCTGCTGACTGATTTGGTTCAAAGCGGCTTTGATCTCAGTTAAACCGGCGGCCGGCATCTGAGGATTTGCATCAGGTTGTGCCAGCACCATCCAATAACTGATTTTGGCCTGCACTTGCTTGGTTTTTACCGCCGATTTTAACTGTGCCAGCACTGCAGCCACCGACTGATGGGTGATTTCAGAAGCATAAACCGCCAGTTGCTGGTCGGGCAATACCTCAACCCGCGCTGGGACCACCTGATCACTTTTCACGCGAAATAACGCATTCAGTGAACTGCGAACCGCCTGAGCGTCACCTGCCGGAACCTGATAAGTGCGTAGTATCAACGAGTTACTGGAAGTTATCTCCTCAGATCCTGCAGCAGCCAAATCTGATTTCTGGGCAGGATTACAGGCTGTTAAACTAAACGCCAGCAATCCGATGGTGAATGAAGCTAATTTTGACATGGGCTTTCCTGTTAGATATTGACCGATAAAAAGTGAATACTGTTGAAGATCTATCAATGACCTCAGCAGTATTTACCCCCGGCCGCGATTTTTTATCACAAAAATTTCAAATATTTTCATTTAAATTTAAATGAGGCAGAATTGACGCTCAGCGGACCGCAGAATATTGCGTTTTGGACCGGCTCAGCCTATGTTGAGCGAATAACGTTTTTACAGGATCCAGACGCCACTTATGCCACTACAGCTGGTCCCTATCGACGAACTCCAACTCGGCAGTTATGTCATTGCTGTGACAAAACAACAAGGTGATGTGATTGTCAAAGATGCCGGCTGGGTGAGGTCGGACGAAGCCATTGCCATGCTGCGGCAACGGGGTGTGCTTGAAGTACAGATTGATACCAACAAACAACTTCCGCCACCACCGCCTGCGCCTGAAATCGTTGAGGCAGCGCCCCCTGCAGTAAAAAAAGCGCCAAAAATCCTGTTTGAGCAGGAAGTGAATAAGGCCGGCCTGGCGTTGCAAGCCAATGTGCAAATTGCATCCATTGCTCTGCCCGCGCTGGTACAGCATCATCAAGTTGATTTTGTAGAACTGAATTCAGTCAGCGCTAAATTACTCGATAGCACCAGACGCAACCATCAGGCGTTATTGTTTTTGCAGCAGGTCGGCGCCCAGGACGATGAACTATTGCAACACAGTTTAAGCTGCGCTTGCCTGATGGCGGCATTTTGCGCGGAGCTAAAACTGGTTGAGCCCGAAGCTTCTCTGCTGACACTGGCGGCCTTGTTGCATGATGTGGGCGCTTTGCAACTGAAGCAATTATTCCCAAGCCAACAGGTGCAGGACCAAGACTCAGCGATGTACAGCGTGCCTTTGCTGCAACATCAGCCAGAGTGCCCACCATTACTGCTGCAAGTGATTGAAGAGCATTGTTTAAGTCTGGCGCAACAACACAGTCAGGGCGGTAAAATGCTGGCCATCGTCAATACTTACAGCAAATTGACGGCTGCTTCGCAAAAGTTGAATTCTGCGCAGGCCGCAGCAAAACTCACCCAACAAGCGGGTAAACAACTGGACTTAGCGCTGGTTGGCAGTTTTTTAAAATGTGTGGGTTTGTATTACCCTGGCAGTGCGGTACGGCTCAAATCAGGGCGCATCGGTCTGGTGGTCGAGAACCATCCAGTGCATGCAGACAGACCTCGCGTTAAATTGATTTATCATAGTGTGCATCGCCACCACCTGGCGGCAAAACTAGTAGATTTAAACAAACAAACCGACGATCCAGTCGAGGGCTGCGCTGACTTAAATCAGTATCAACTGAAACTACAGCACTACTTATAAGAACAGCAACGTAAGTTATAACAAAAGGGTTGTAAGAGTTGATCTCATAGCGGATGGGTAGGAAAGAAGCGCACAAAACTCTAAAATGGTTCGCCTAGTAACCCAGCACTTCGCATTCTACACACTAAATGTTGATACAGAACTGACGGTGGCATCCAAGCATCCCCGATGTCTTGCTACGACTATGGATTTGGCAACCGATAAGACCATTCACTGAGGGCTTCCATACTAAACATTTGCCGGCCAGTTTGCAGCAATACATGCTGCGAGGTAATTTCTTTTAGTTGGATATCCGCTGTTACCCACTGACCTTCCTGTAAATCTTTGCCGTTGACCTTTACCCAGCGCTGTTTTGGATCAGACGCATAAATATGGGCTTCGAACCGGATCGGCGGAATTTGGCGTTTTAACAGCTCATCCAAGGTTTGAATATCTCTTGCAGGCGCCACGTGATCTGTCACCGACTGATGTTTTGGTAAAGGATCTGATTGCTCTAAGGCCAGTGCAAATTTATTACGTAGCTCATCCGAAACATCTGCGCTGGTTAACTCCCGGACTTTAGGCTGAACTTCGGCCACAGGCTCGTCCAAATCGGCCTCCGCCATCGCTGGTTGCTCGGCAAAAGAAGTATCATCGACAGCAGACTCAACGGCTTGCACTTGCTGCTCAAGCGTTTGACTGCCTTTATTACGTTTCGCGACAGGCTTGTTCGCAGACACCAGCAACTGAGGCTCGTCGCTGTCTTGGGATTCAGCGCTATCTGCTGCGGGCTTGGTCAACAACTCAGTCAAAATCTGCCCGGCACTGGCTGGTTGTGGCGGCGCGACCGCTACCGGTACTACGTTTGCCGGACGTTGCAGCCAGGAAGCCAGTAAAAAACCAGCTAACAAACCGACCAACACCAACAGCACTAATGCCAGCGTTTTCCAGCCTTGGCCGCTACTTTGCCCCAAGCTCTGTCCTGCGTTCTGCATCGACCCTTGCGCTGGAAGCTGTGTCGAACCGATTGCCGCACCTGACATCGCACCAGCAGCGCCGGAGTTTGGCGGGGTCGACCCAGATTGTTGCTGTTTCAGTGCTTCCATTAATAACGACATATCTTTAGATCCCTGCCCAATTCAAACCACGCGCCAGAGCCACACCTAAAGCGACACAGACTATAAATAACAACGGCCACAGCCACAATGGCCAGCGTGGTGACGCTTCTGGCTGACGGATCGCCAGAATTTCACCGGCCGCTTGCTGCACCAGTTTGCCATCAATCAGCGGTTTTTGCTGACTATAGCCACCCAATAATGCGCGATCACAAATCAAATTGACCAACCTTGGGATCCCACCAGAGAGCTGAAACAGTTTTTTAAAGGCACTATCGGTGAAGACCGGCCGGCTACATCCAGCTACTTGCAACCGGTGTTGCACATAAAACTGCACTTCGGCCAGTGTCAGCGGCATCAAATGATATCGAGCGGTAATACGCTGCGCTAACTGACGTAAATCCTGGCGTTGCAACAGCTGCTGTAATTCTGGCTGACCGATTAAAATCACCTGCAGCAGCTTTTTCGTATTGGTTTCGAGATTAGTTAACAACCGCAATTGCTCTAGCACTGCCGGTTGTAAATGCTGGGCTTCATCAATAATCAGAATGGTATTTAACCCTGCCTGATGATTTTTCAGTAATTTGGCGGTGATTTTGTCAGTGAGCATTTTTAAACTGGCATCGGCTTTTTTATAACGGATTTTTAACTCGTCACAAATGGCGGCCAGCAGCTCCAGCTCAGATAACGTTGGATTTAAAATAAAGGCCACTTGGGTATTCTCTGGCAGCTCGGCCAACAAACAACGCGAAACGGTTGTCTTGCCGGTGCCTACTTCGCCGGTTAACAGCACAAAACCACCGGCGTCACCAAGGCCATAACGCAAGTGCGCCAGTGCTTCTGTGTGACGGGCTCCGAGATACATGAAGTCGGGGTTGGGTGCAATTGAAAATGGCTGGCTGTTCAGGCCAAAAAATCCGGTGTACATAACATCCTGATCATCGGTTAAGCGACTTTTACTGACCACCCACAATAAGGGAAGTTGCAGCGCGGTGACAAGTGTTCATGAGCCATCAGCATCCTAGTTGAGGCGATCGACCCCGCATAGCGATAGCAACAAAGCTGCAGCTTCAAGTTCGGCGGGTATATAATGGCAAAAAATCCGCAGTCAGGAAAGCATATGAAGAACTATCTTGTTGGCGGCGCCGTACGCGACGCCTTACTCGCTCTGCCACAAAAAGACCGCGATTACCTGGTGGTGGGTGCCACGCCGGAACAACTACTGGCTCAAGGGTACCAGAGTGTTGGCAAAGACTTTCCGGTATTTTTGCATCCAAAAACTAAACAAGAATATGCACTGGCACGCACCGAGCGTAAACAAGGTCAGGGTTATACTGGATTTGCCTGTTATTTTGCGCCTGACGTGACGCTGGAACAGGACTTAATGCGCCGCGATCTCACTATTAATGCCATGGCGCAAGACGAAGCAACCGGTGAGATTTTTGACCCTTATGGTGGCCAAGATGATTTAAAGCAACGACTGCTGCGTCATGTATCACCGGCTTTTGTTGAAGATCCATTGCGGGTACTGCGGGTGGCGCGATTTTACGCCCGTTTTTTTCCGCTCGGCTTTCGCGTTGCCGACGAAACCAAAGCCCTGATGCAACAGCTGGTGCAGCAAGGCGAAATGCAACACCTCACTGCCGAGCGGGTGTGGCAGGAAACCGCCCGCGCGTTACAGGAAAATACCCCAACCCCTTATTTCGAATTGTTACATGAAGTGGGTGCCCTCGAAGTTCTGATGCCGGAACTGGATAAACTTTGGGGCATTCCGAATCCGCCAAAATGGCATCCGGAAATTGATACCGGTATCCATTCTATGCTGGTATTGGCACAAGCTGCTTTATTATCGCCAAGGCTGGATGTTCGGTTTGCGGCGTTATGCCATGATTTAGGCAAAGGTGCGACGCCGCCCGAGCAGTG
>JAHJNE010000139.1 GCA_018820995.1 Gammaproteobacteria bacterium
CAACGCCAACAATGTCGCCAGATCAGCGCCAGTTTCATTGACTTTAACCCCACCAACCACGTTGACGAAAACATCCTGATCGGACATCTGAATACCGGCATGACGGTGCATTACCGCCAACAACATCGACAACCGGTTTTGCTCCATACCGACAGTGACGCGTCGCGGGTTATTCAGCGGTGAATAATCCACCAGCCCCTGAATTTCAACCAGTAGCGGCCGCGTCCCTTCCCACAACACCATCACCAGACTTCCCGCCGCTTCTTCTTTGCCACGATTGAGAAAGATTGCGGATGGGTTTTTGACTTCTTTCATCCCCTGCCCGGTCATTGCAAATACACCCAATTCATTCACCGCGCCAAAACGATTCTTCGTACCACGTAAAGTACGGAAACGGTTATCGCCATCACCTTCCAGCATCACCGAGCAGTCAATACAATGCTCAAGCACTTTGGGGCCGGCCAGCGAGCCATCTTTTGTGACATGGCCGACCATAATGACTGCAACCTGATGCTGTTTGGCAAAACGCGTCAGAAAAGCAGCACTTTCACGAACCTGCGAAACACTGCCTGGCGCAGATTGAATGTCAGCCATCTGCATCACCTGGATTGAATCGATGACCATGACCTTTGGCTTTTCTTGCTGTGCCAGCTGACAAATCGTTTCAACTTGAGTTTCTGCCAGCATATTGAGCTGATTGGTCGGAAGTCCAAGCCGATTCGCACGCAGCGCCACTTGCTGCAATGATTCTTCACCAGTAACATAAAGCGCCGGCCCTTGAGCTGCTAGATAGCACATTATTTGCAACAACAAGGTACTTTTGCCAGCACCAGGGCTGCCGCCAATCAAAATGGCGGATCCTGGCACAATACCGCCGCCGAGCACCCGGTCAAACTCAATAAATCCAGAACTGAAACGAGGAACATCCTGTAAGTCGACTTGGTCAAGTTTCATCACTTTTGCCACAGTCGCACCGGCGTAACCGCCACTTCGGGACGTTTTTTGTGCGATGGTGGGCATTCTTACTTCACTGATTGTGTTCCAAGCACCACATTCCGTACATTGTCCTTGCCAGCGTACGAAGTCGGCTCCACAATCATTACATACATAGGCAGTTTTTACTTTTGCCATAATTTTCACCAAAACAATTGAAAGGCATAATTTTTGCTTTTAATGTACTCATGGTATCACAAGAAGTAGCATTGATGCGGCAGACCAGCACCCTATGACGGCACCCGATCTGCAACCATACATCGGCGTGATCGAACGCTTAAAACCCTTGATAAACACGTCTGAGTTTACCGAGGTCTTTACTATTTTGACTGCGGATATTCCCAAACCAAAACAATTCCTGTTGAAAATGGAATTAAAACGTTTGGGTCAGCCTTGTAGTTATTACATCGATTTACGCGGCAAAGTAGATGGCGAAGTTCGTCCATACGAACACGCCGGCAAAACCCATTACATGGACGATACTGCGATTAAAGCCTTTGAGCGGGGTATCAAACGTTATACCCGCTATACGCTAGGGCTTTACGAAGAAGTCATGAACACCGATAACAATTATCGAGTGCGACATAAACAGCAGACTGATCAACGATTACTGGCAGTGATTGCTGGTGAAACACTAGTAACGACACAAGCCACTGAAGCAAGTGAAGCTGAACAAGAAAAAGCCGGGCCATCTCTGATTCAGTTTGCAAGTTATTGTAGCCGCGGTGAAGAACGAATGAACTTCACCATCGACATTGATATCGAGGTCGAAGATGGTGAGCAGTTTCAGGCCAGTACTGTTGATTTGTCTGTTTCCGGCAGCAAACTAAAAATCCCCAACAGCCGACGCCTTGCCGCCGGGCAAAAAATTGCCATTCTGTTCAAAGGATTGGAGCAAGAATTTGCCCTTGGTTTCAGTCATGGTATCCCGTATGAAGTCATTGACACTGAACTTGTAGAGCGCTCACAGTATGTGCGTGTCAAACGGTTACCGCTCGCAGATGAACATGGTTTTAGTGATTTTCTAAAGCAATTTATTCATGGAAATAAACGCCGTTATAAAGTGAATCTCGACAACACACTCGACGCAGTTGTCGTCAAAGGTTACGAGCAATTTTACTTGCCACGTATCAGCTCACTTCCAGTATTTTTAGCGGTACGCGAAGGTTTGCCGGTACCGGTATGTGCCATGACAACCGAAAACAATCGCCAACTGGTGCAGTATTTCCAGGACGAGCGTCAACAATCAGTGCTGATGCAACTTCTTACCGGCAAAAGAATGAAGAGTTGTTTGCAAAAAGCACCATCAGAACGCTCGACCATCCTTTACTGTTTTACCCATGCTGCCAAAGGCAAATTGTATTTTTATAGCGCAACATCAGATGAGCTGCTGCAACTTCCAGATCTACAAAATGTATTTTTCGGTTTTGCTGCTCAAAAACCCAGTTGGCGCGTATTCCATTTAGTCGTACAACGCACGCATCCAAACGATGCCCACATTCTGTTGTCATTGCCTGATACGGCAGATCAAGAAATCTCGAAACTGAATCAGCCTCCATCGCAGCTGGTGCAGGGGCTGATTAAAGATTTTCGCTACATCGTCAGTTTGACGGATATTACCGCGCAGGAAAGTACCGCGTTATACCAACAAATCAGTTACGACGAATCAAAGCTTGGGCAGCTGAAAATTTTTGGCCATGCCAAGCTCGAAGAATTACCACCTTTAGAATCGGTGGCGCTGCAATACGTCAACTTGCGGGTTGAAGCCAGGTTTTTATATAAAACTAAAGTGTTGCTGAAAATTAACCAACAGCTTTTTCTGGAAGGTTATACCCGTGATTTTTCCAGTAAGGGACTGCAGGTTGAAACCTCGGAACAAATCGCTTACCAAAAAGGCGACAAAATTCAATTGGCATTACCGGATATGCAAAAAATATCCAGCAAATACGGTCTTACTGAACTTGATTACGAAGTGATGGCCGTTAGTAAAAGTCAGTTAATCATGAATCTCAAAATCGTCGAAAAAGACGGCCCACATCAGGGTAGATTATTTTTCGAACAGTTAATTAAGAACAACCGGGCAAAGCTGACCCTGGCGGAAGAAACACCTAAATATGCAGGTTTAAGCCCGGCACTGCGCAATATGTATGTCAAAGCGCTCAATAGCTTCCCGTTTTACATGCACCGCCATGGCATACGTTACGATTTAAACGTGATCGGCCGGGGTGCAGAGCCCAATAACTTACATCGGTTGTTGGGTGTGCTTGGCGACAAACAACAGAAAGTCAATTTACAGCCATTTTTGAAAAACAATGCCACCAATCTACATTTTGCCAATCAGCTCAAGGGGATGAAACGCCAAGACGCGCCAAAAACCTATGAAGTGTTTATTCGCTACCGGCAGGGTCAGAAAAAAGTCGATCAGAGTTTTGTCACTGAATTTGATTTTGATCTAAAAACGGCACAAGCGCGGCAGTTCTTTGTTCAGGATGCACTGGCCAATGATTTGCTGTTTTGCTTTAAAATCTTTTTATCGCGCACTGGTCGTCCGGACACAGAGCATATTTCAAAAGAACTTGGTTATGTCAGTGTGTACGCAATTCATAAAGCGAAAGTGCTGGAAGAAGAACTATGGAGTGTGGTCGGTGTCGGCGATGTGATTGATATCAGTGATGAAATTCTATTACGTTATGGCGTATCTGCCGAACAAATTTTGGCACAGCAAGCAAAGCGCCGGCAGTTTGTCGCGAGTGTTGAAGCATCGGATTAATGGGTGTCAGTCCATGATCTCGTCGTTCAGATGTGGCTGGGAATTTGTTGATGGCCGCGGCTGATACAGGGTGTTTGCCGCACGGCCTCAGATTGACTGATCTTTCATCCACTCGGCCAACATCAGAAAATGGCCCTGCTGCGCCATGGGATG
>JAHJNE010000140.1 GCA_018820995.1 Gammaproteobacteria bacterium
AAAATTCCCTTACCGCTTTGGCGTCAATATGTCACCTGAATACCGCGGTGCCATCACGTTTACACTTCTAGTGAGGTGCTCCTGCAAACAATGTTCCACATTGCTAGCATGCTTTGCTTTGAATTCTAAACCAGTTCAGCCAGCAATGCGACGAAGCCGCTGTATAAAGCTGTGTATTTCAATGGTTTTGTACGATTTAGCCGAATACTTCGCCTGCCATGGCTTGAGATTTATACGCAGTATATTTAGGAAAGTAGATTCAAATGTTCCGATCTTGCCAGCTAGACAGACCTTTGTTCATTAGACAAAAAGGCTCCCGCAGGAGCCTTTCAAAAACTAAAATGTGCGGTTAGAGATAGTCGCGGATCAAATGTTCTGCAATCTGGATACTGTTGGTCGCTGCGCCTTTACGGACGTTGTCGGCAACAACCCACAGGTTAATCCCATTTTCATGCGAAATATCCTGGCGTATACGGCCCACAAACACGTCATCTTGCCCCTGAGCATGGCTGACCTGAGTTGGGAATTCAGCATTGTCTTCCAATAGAACCACACCTGGTGCATTGGCCAGCAACGCTTTAACTTGCTCGACGCTGATTGGATGACGCGTTTCAAGGTGCACCGCTTCCGCATGACCATAAAATGCAGGTACCCGCACTGCCGTTGCATTGACGCTAATGCTATCGTCACCCATGATTTTTTGGGTTTCCCAATGCATTTTCATTTCTTCTTTGGTGTAACCATTGTCCATGAAGACATCAATTTGTGGGATCACGTTAAAGGCGATCTGACGGCTAAATTTACCATCGCCTTCCACTGGGCGACCATTCAACAACTGTGCGGTTTCTTTAGCAAGCGCTTCGATACCTTGTTGGCCGGCGCCGCTGACTGATTGATAAGTCGCCACGTTAATCCGGCTAATACCCACTGCATCGTGAATCGGTTTAATCGCAACCAACATCTGAATAGTAGAGCAATTTGGATTGGCGATAATATTGCGGTTACGATAGTCGGCAATCGCTTGTGGGTTCACTTCAGGCACCACCAATGGAATATCAGCTTCATACCGATAATGCGAGGTGTTGTCGATCACAATACAACCTGCTTCGGCGGCAATTGGCGCGTACTTAGCAGACACACTGCCACCCGCTGAAAACAAACCAATTTGCGCTTCAGACCAATCAAATTTATCGGCATCCAGCACTTCAATTTGTTTACCCTTAAAAGTGACAAACCCGCCAGCTGAACGACTACTTGCTAATGGAATTAACCGTTTTACCGGAAAATCACGTTGTTCAAGAATTTCAATCAGATGCTGACCAACTAAACCTGTTGCACCTAATATAGCGACGTCGTATTGCTGAGCCATAGTTTGTTTCCCCTAATGCTGGCTGCTAAAACCTAATGTGCTTAAAAAATCTGGTATTGCCTGCGCTGGATTGGCCAGCTGCAGTTGCAACGAACTAAATTCCCGCCGCGGCGGATAATGTTTTCTGAGCCAGTCAAAGCCATGACCTTGCAGATGAAATCTGAATAAAGCGTCATCGCGGCGAACATCATATAACATACGGCAGATATTTTGGACATCTGAAAGTCTAAAATTTTCAGAAATTTGTAACTTTTCCATCACTGGAACCGGACAGAAATCGGCTATTTGATGTTTTGCTAATATTTTCAGATGCTTACAAAGCGCCTTGTACAACATTTCGGTACCGCGAGCCTTACCTTCAATACTATGCCCGGCGATATGTGCTGTGGCAATCCGGGTAAAAGGCACTAATTCCTGCAGCACTTGAGGTTCGTTGTCCCAGACATCCAACACCAGAGGTCGTTGTACTCCCCTTTTTGCTTCTGCCAGTAAGGCTTGATTGCAGGTTACTTCGCCACGGGATGCATTGATGATCGCTACATTCACCGGTAATAACGCCAGGTTATCGCTATTCAGAAGTTTCAACGTTGGGAAGTTTCCCGAGCGCACTAACGGCACGTGAAAACTCACCGCATCTATTTGCGTCAGCATCAGATCAAAGTCGACATGCGGGAAATCTGGCTCTGCTGCGGCGCGAAGAGGGTCTGATTGCAACACCGTGACTTGCAATGCTTGCAGAGCTTTGACTAAACGTGAGCCAATCTGACCCACGCCAACGATGCCGACTGTCCATTGCTGCAGCGGCTTTTGCTGCTGCTCTGCCAATAAAAATAAGCTGCTGAGCACATACTCGACTACGGATTGCGCATTGCAGCCTGGCGCACTGCTAAAATGCACACCCCGGCTTTGCAAGTAAGTCTGGTCGATATGATCAACGCCAATGGTGGCGGTGCCAACAAACTTTAACTGACTGTTTTGCGACAATAACTCTGCATTCACTTTGGTCACAGAGCGCACCAGCAATACATCGGCATCCGCCACTTGTTGCGGGCTTAACTGTCGGCCGTCGAGGAGCGTCACCTGACCCAGATCAGCAAAAAACTGCTGCACATAAGGCATATTTTCATCAGCGTAAATTTTCATTCCGGGCTCTGTTTTGCCAAAAGTGACCGCATTCTAGTCCGCCAGAAATAACAAAGCCACCGTTCGGTGGCTTTGTTATTCATTCAAAAATGTCTTCAGTCATGCCAAAGCACTAACCTTGATATTTTTGCATCACTAAGGTGGCATTGGTGCCGCCAAAACCGAAGCTGTTCGACATCACGGTATTCAGCTTTGCATCTGTCGCGGTAGTGACGATATTCAGACCTTTGGCAGCTTCATCCAACTCACCAATGTTGATCGACGGCGCAATAAAACCGTGCTCCATCATTAATAACGAGTAAATTGCTTCATGCACACCGGCGGCGCCTAATGCATGACCGGTCATTGCTTTGGTCGCGCTGATTGCAGGCGATTGGCCGGCAAACACCTGCTGAATGGCACCTAGCTCTTTCACATCACCAACTGGCGTACTGGTGCCATGGGTATTGACGTAATCAATCTTGACATCAAGACCATGCATCGCCATTTGCATACAACGCACTGCGCCTTCACCGCTTGGCGCAACCATGTCGTAACCATCAGACGTTGCACCATAGCCAACCACTTCGCCGTAGATTTTGGCGCCACGGGCTAAGGCATGTTCCAGTTCTTCAATCACCAGAATACCGCCACCGCCACTGATCACAAAACCATCACGGTTGGCATCATAAGTACGCGAAGCAAGCTCTGGCGTTTCGTTATATTTGGTTGACAGCGCACCCATGGCGTCAAATTCCATGGCTAAAGTCCAGTGCACTTCTTCACCGCCACCGGCGAAAATAATATCCTGTTTGCCTAATTGAATCAGCTCTACCGCGTGACCAATACAATGAGCACTGGTGGCACAGGCAGAACTAATCGAATAATTCACACCTTTAATCTGGAACGGTGTTGCCAGACAAGCTGAACAGGTACTGGCCATGGTTTTTGGCACGGCATAAGGACCGACGCGCTTTACACCTTTTTCGCGCAGAATATCTGCAGCTTCAACCTGAACTTTGGACGATGCGCCACCAGAACCAACCACCAAACCCGTGCGCGGATGAGAAACATGCTCTGAAGTTAAACCGGCATCATCAATCGCCTGCTGCATAGCGATATAAGAGAAAGCGGCGGCATCGGCCATAAAACGGAATGCTTTGCGATCAATCAGCGTGCTTGGGTCCAATTTGATATTGCCCCAGACTTGCGAACGCAGTCCCAGATCAGCAAACTCCTGTGAATAGGTAATACCTGAGCGGCCAGCTTTTAACGAGGCTAAAACTTCGGCCTGATTGTTACCGATGCTGGATACAATGCCCAATCCGGTGATTACTGCTCTTTTCATTCTGACTCCTGAAGTCTGGTCAATCATGTCAATTTAAAATGTTAACGAACGCCATTGTACGGACTTTTCTACCGCAACTGGTCCAATTTCAGCGCACAGTTGTACACTATACCCAAAATCATTGAAAGGTGCAGGTAGGCGGCAAGTCAATGAATCCCCATGAGCATAGTTGTCCTATGCGATTGGGGTGAATGAGCGCAGCCAACACCCCTGCAACTTCAAGGATGAAGGGTATATTATCTATCCAAATGACAATCAGGTTAAACTGTGCCGATTTTTTTCTGCCAGGGCCATTTTATGCAAGCAATTCAATCTGCAAAAATTCATTACAATGACCAGGGAACGCCGGTTTCTGACTTGTTTGATGATGTGTATTTCTCCAACGAAAGTGGCCTGGACGAAACCCAGTACGTATTTTTACAGCAAAATGGTTTACCAGAGCGCTGGTTGCAGCATGACGCTGAATTCTTTCATATCATCGAAACCGGTTTTGGTACCGGTCTGAATTTTTTGTTGGCGTGGCAAAATTTTCGGACGGCTTTAGCACAACAACCGACCATGCACTGCCAACGGCTATATTTCAGTAGTTTTGAAAAATACCCAATTAGCCGTGCCGATTTACAACTTGCCTTAAAACAATGGCCGACTCTGGCGCCACTCGCCGAACAACTGCTGGCGCAATATCCAATCGCTTTGCCGGGTTGCCATCGTTTGCAACTCGACAATGGCACAGTGACTCTGGATTTATGGCTGGGTGATGTCCACGACTCGATGCCACAACTCAGTCAACTCAATCAAGCAGATGCATGGTTTTTAGATGGTTTTGCCCCCAGCAAAAATCCACAAATGTGGCAACCGGAACTATTTAGTCAAATGGCACGTTTAAGTAAAGTCGGCACCACAGTGGCTACTTTTACCAGTGCAGGTCTGGTGCGACGTGGCTTAGCCGATGTTGGCTTTTTAGTGAAAAAAATCAAAGGCTATGGCCGTAAGCGCGAGATGTGTATTGGCGTTTTTTCCGCAAAGCCTATGGAGCAATTGGAGCAGATTTCAGACACTGGTTTTAACACACAGTCAGAAACTCCTGTTTTCTCAGAAGTTCTTGAGACGAACCCGGACAATGCTACGTCAAAAGAAGCGATTTGCATTGTTGGCGGCGGTTTGGCAGCCATTTGTTTGGCGCTTGCATTGGTCAAACGTGGTCGAGCTGTCAGGTTGATTTGCAAGGATCAAGAACTTGCCAACGGCGCTTCGCATAACCGCCAAGGCGCCCTGTACCCGCAATTACAAACAAGCTTTAGTGACGTCAGCGCTTTCCACGCCCATGCTTTTGGGTTTGCCCGTCGCTTTTATCAACAACTACATCAACAGCAATTCGCGTTTCCGCATGACTTTTGCGGAGTACTTACCCTCGCCTGCACTGAACAACTGGCTAACCGACAACAAAAAATTGCGGCTCTGCCGGTGTTGAAAGAGGGTCTTTTTCAGGTATTGGATCAGGAAGCTGCAAGTAACATTGCGGGGGTGGCGTTGCCGTTCCCAGGCTTATTTTTCCCTGCAGGTGGCTGGATAGCCCCACAGCGTTTTTGTCAGGCGGCGGTCAGTTACTTGCAACAACAAGTTGGCTTTGAGCTGACGCTCGAATGTGATTTAAAAAATGCTCAATTTGACCCTGCAACAAATATGTGGAGCTTAACTACCAGTCAAGGTCTGCTTCAAAGCCAGCATATTTGTCTGGCTACAGGCGCCTCGCTGGCTGAACTGGCGATCACAGCAGACTTACCGGTGCACCTGGTTCGTGGTCAAGTTAGTCATGTGCAATCTGCCGCTATGGCCTCCTTAAAAACCGTGGTTTGTCATCAAGGTTATCTAACACCGGCGGAAAATACCGGCTCTGGCAAGCACGAGCATTGCGTCGGCGCGACCTTTGACCGCAGTCGGCAACAACCTATTGAACTTGATGAAGATAATTTTGAAAATCTGGCATTGGTTAACCGTGTGCTACAACAACCCGCTTGGTTTGCCGATGCAAAAGTCATATCAGCAAAAGCTGGCGTGCGGGCAACTATCCCCGATCATCTGCCATTGGCGGGTGAACTTGAAAAGCAGGCGTGGGTGTTGGGTGGACTAGGCGCCAGAGGATTGCTGTTTGCCCCCCTACTGGCTGAGCATTTAGCGGCGAGGATCTGCGCTGAGCCAACGCCATTGGCTGATACTCAGGCGAGATTGGTGGCGCCGCTACGCTTTAGAAAAACCTAAGTTCAAAGCCACTCTCAATCGCGGACACTGGCAGTTATAACTTCGCCAGTTGCACCACTGCACGGCGGTTGGTACCTCGACCGCGAGTGGTTTCATTTGGCGCGACATGGCGTTTCTCACCAAAGCCTTCAGTTTTGACCAACTTTGCGTCTACTCCGGCATTAACAAAAAAAGCTTTTAACGTCGCGGCGCGTTTTCGCGATAATTCTTCATTGATCCAGCGCCCGCCATAACTATCGGTATAGGTATCGATGGTCACTGACGCAAGTGCTTTATCATGTTTTAAATATTCTGCGATCTGCAAAAGCCTTGCTTGTGACTCGCGGGTTAACTCGTCACTGTTAGACTGATAATTCAGTACCGTCATGGCGATATCTTCAAATGTGAATCGTAATAAGCCGGCCATACACAGATTAAATTTTTGGAAAGGATCGTTAAAATGGACGGGGTTGATTGCCGCAGCCACTTGGTCAAAAGGGCTGTGCCAATCGGCAAAAAAGAAAGTAGGACTAAACCCTTGTTCTAATTCGGTTAATAATGTC
>JAHJNE010000141.1 GCA_018820995.1 Gammaproteobacteria bacterium
AAAACGGCCTGAAGGTCATTATGATGTGCGAATTGCCAAGTAACTGTCTGCTTGCCGATGAGTTCCTTGAATACTTCGATGGCTTTTCGATTGGCTCGAACGACTTAACACAGCTGACTTTAGGCTTGGATCGTGATTCAGGTTTAATCGCGCATCTGTTTGATGAGCGTAACCCGGCGATTAAAAAGCTGTTATCGATGGCTATTTCGACCGCTAAAGCCAAAGGCAAATATGTAGGGATCTGTGGCCAAGGCCCGTCCGATCATGAAGATTTTGCCGCTTGGTTGATGGAACAAGGCATTGATTCCGTCTCGTTAAATCCGGATACCGTGCTGGAAACCTGGTTATATCTGGCGAAAAAATACGGCGGTTAAAGCCGTTATTACGCGCTTCTAAACTTTGTTCTAGTCTTTTGCGAAAAGCCAGCCACTTCAAGTGACTGGCTTTTTTTATGCAATAGACAACGACAAAGCAACGCTGATCGACTATTACAAAGAAGCAGTTTCGGCGATTGCAGGCATAGTCTTTGCGGAGAACATTCGATAGTTAATTTTTCACTTCACATACCCATGTAAATTTATATTGCCGATAAGAGCAAGCAGCATATTTTTCAAACGATTTATTTTGTCCCATCTGTTGCATATGTCCTATATGTCTTCTATTATCAAGTTGAGTTTCAGTGAAAGGTTTTGGGTTAACCGTCAATTTGGAACGAATTACTCCCCCCTTAGACGAGACTACGTGTATGCAATTACAAAACTTCAGAATTGGTGCGAGATTAACTGTTGGATTTGCTTTGCTTGGCATATTGATGTTGTTGCAAGGTCTCTTTGCCTTATATAGCATTTCTAGTATGCATAAAGTCACTGAGGATCTTGATAAAAATGCTTTACCCAGTATTTTAAGCCTTGCCGCGCTGAACCTTGACGTGATGCGGATGAGGGAATATACGCTGCGTTTAACTATAGCTGACAATAGTACCGATATTACTGCAGTTAAAAATTCTGTTGCAGGCATTGTTGCTCATATTGAATCCACACGCATGGATTATGAAAAACTGATTTCGATTGAGGGTGAAGCAGAAACTTATCGTAAGTTTGAAATTGTTTTAGACCAATATCTACTCAAAAAACAGCAAGTTATTGCACTGGTTGAAAATAACCAACAAAGTGAAGCTAAAAACTTAGTCAATAGTGAGCTTTCGGATATCGCCAATAACTTGTCAAAATACTTAATTCATCTTAATAAACTGAATCACGAAGATGCAGATTTGCAGTCAAAAATATCAGATCAGATTTATCAAAAAAATTGGAACTATGTATCTGGTATCGTCATCGTAAGCATTGCGCTGGCATTTTTAGCAGCCATTACAATAAGTCGCAGCATTTTGATCCCCGTACGTCGTACTGTGGAAATTGCTGAAACTGTTGCGAATGGTGATTTAACACAAGTAATAGAAATTCAAGGAAAAGATGAAATTTCTGACCTAATGAAATCAATGCAGGCGATGCAGGCGAACCTACGGGATACGATCCGGCATATCGCAAATTCATCGCAGCAACTGGCGTCAGCCGCTGAAGAACTTAATATGGTGACTGATAATTCGGCGGCTGGTGTTAGTCAACAGAATGACGAAATTCAGCAAGCTGCGACAGCGATCACAGAAATGACTGCTGCTGTCGAAGAAGTTGCGCAAACAGCTCTGGCAACATCTGAAGCCTCAACACATTCGGCGCAAAGCGCGCAGATAGGTAAACAACAGTTAGCGATGACGCTGACGGTTATCAATGAAATTAATAGTGACGTTGCGACTAGTTCAGGTTTGGTTGGCGAACTGGCAGAACAATCGCAGCATATCGGAAAAGTATTAGACGTGATTCGTGCCATCGCCGAGCAAACTAATTTGCTGGCATTAAACGCTGCTATCGAAGCTGCACGAGCCGGCGAAGCGGGCCGCGGTTTTGCTGTTGTTGCTGATGAAGTACGGGCGCTGGCACACCGCACTCAGAATTCGACACGAGAAATCGAAGTGATGGTCCAGACCATCCGTGGCGGCACCCAGGCTGCGGTGAATTCAATGCAGCATAGCCGTGATAAAGCCGAACAGGCGCTGATGCAGGCACAAAAAGCCAGTGACGCATTGGATACCATTACGGTCCAGATCAGCCGGATCAGTGACAGCAATCACATTATTGCTAGCGCTGCGGAAGAACAATCCAAAGTTGCCCGTGAAGTTGACCGCAACATCATTAACATCAGTGATTTGGCTACGCAAACCTCAGCTGGCGCCCATCAAACCAGCGCTGCCGCCCACGATTTATCGCGGCTAGCCGTAGATTTAAATACCCTTGTGGTGCGATTTACCGTTTAACAAGATTTTAAGCAGTGTTGAATCCCCCGTTCAACAACAGACTGCGAGAGCGAGTCACCAGTACATCTCCAACCTGACGCTGGGGGGCTGAAGGTAGTGATGCTGTCGTGAATGGGGCTCCAGGACGGAACCCCTTTTTTAAATTTTGATTAAATCAGCCATGGATAAAGTGAAGGTCTCGCCGGGCCTGTGAGGTTTTGCTCAGATATCCATTCAGATTGTTCGATCTCGTTCAGGCCAAGCCACGTATAGCGATAAAGAATCAGCAACCGAGCCATTGTTTTCTATACGCAGTCAGCCGCAGTCTGCCCCATAAATACGTAGGTGTTATTATGTTTGGACAATTATTTCAACGCAAAAATACGATCAAAGAGAGTCCACCGAAAACGTTGGAACAACTGTTTTACAGCGCAGTTCAGGCGCAGGAGCCGATGATAGTCTTTACCCCTCAAGGTGATATTGTTGAAGCCAATTCATTGTTTTTAAATACCATTGGATATGCTGCAGATGAGCTCGCTGGTCAACATCATCGAATGTTCTGTGCCGCCGAGTATGTCAGAAGCCATGAATACGCGTTGTTTTGGCGTGAACTGGCGCAAGGCAAAGCGCAAACCGGAACATTTAACCGCTACAAAAAAGATGGCGAGATGATTACGCTAGAAGCCAATTATTTCCCGGTATCTGAGCAAAATAAAGTACGCTGGGTGGTTAAATTTGCATCTGATGTCACCGAAAAAATGGCGCAACTTGCCGATCAACAAGCCATTATTTCAGCGTTGGATAAATCGTTAGCAGTGATTGAGTTTCAGCCGGATGGTAAAGTTGTCCGCGCCAATCAGAATTTTTTGCAGTCAGTGAATTACACACTGGCTGAAATCCGTGATCAACACCACCGGATGTTTTGCCCGCCAGAGTTTTTAAAAAATCATCCGCATTTTTGGGCTGAGCTGGCAGCAGGACAATTTAAAAACGGTCGTTTTGAGCGTGTGAATAAACAAGGTCAGTCGATTTGGCTTGAGGCGACTTACAATCCAATTTTTGATGATCAAGGGCATGTATTCAAAGTAATCAAATTTGCCAGCGACATCACCCATAAAGTACAACAAGAGCAGCAAGTCCAACGGGTAGCACAACTGGCGTTGCAGTCGTCGCATCAAACAGTCAGTGCGGCGGTACAAAGTAAAGACGTTCTCTCGTCCGTACAGAACAATTCAGCTGCGATATCCGCGGAGGTGAAGCAAGCTTTTGGACAGATAGAACAGCTTAATGAAGAATCTAAAGCTATTTCTGAAATTGTCACCACTATTCAAGGTATTGCTGATCAGACGAATCTGCTTGCTTTGAACGCGGCGATAGAAGCGGCGCGCGCCGGTGAACAGGGGCGGGGGTTTGCAGTGGTAGCTGATGAGGTTCGAAATTTAGCGGCCCGAACAAGTAAAGCCACTGTCGAGATCCATCGTGTGGTTGATCGCAACATGGACCTGACTAAAAGTTTGTTAGACCGGATGAAAAATGCCAGCAATTTCTCAGACCACGGCGTGCAATTAGTGGATCAGGCTTATGAATCGCAAGAAAAAATTGAAACTGTCGCCAGTTCCGTGACCCAAACCATCGC
>JAHJNE010000142.1 GCA_018820995.1 Gammaproteobacteria bacterium
CAGCTGGCAATGGATCCGCTTCGCAAGGTCTGCTGGCGCCGACTCTACGACCACTTCTCGCTCAAACTGTAACGTCACTCCGGTCATCTCAGGCAAAAAATACTTCCCAAGCCCGGCTAAGTCTTTTAATAAATTATCAAACTGATGATGCATTTTCAGCAGCTGTTTCCATTCAATCTCAGCATCAAGGGGCAATTTGCTACGAAGGCGGAAATTTAAATCACATGCGGTTGCTGAGTCAGGTTGTTGCAGCTTAATTATGGCCTTACGGCCGTTTAATAATTCGGAGTATGGCAACACCAACTCGCCGTTACTGGCGATGGTTAAAGGTTCATCGCTGATATCGGTGGTTATGCTTGCGGCGGTAACATCACATGGCAAGTTGGTCGCTTGCTGTTGCAGCATAAACGCGAGCGTAATATCACTGTATTCAACTTTTTCACTTTTCTTTAGTCTGGAATAAAAACCATCGTAGTTAAATTGTGTGTCTGCAACCACTGTCATTGGCACCGCCAGTAACAGTATTACCGCAGTACCAATAACTTTAAATGCTTTGAACATTAACTCTCTTCCATAAATTTTAAATTGCTGACGATCATCGTCTGAATTTCTAACACGTATTGCTCACCACGCTCGGAATATCGTTTTAAGCCATGCGCTAACTTCTGAGCGCTGAGGGCTTGTTCAAGCTCCCGGACTTCCGCCCGGATAGTCCGCAGTTCGTCGTAAACATAAAAAGTATTTAAATTATAGAAATAGGCGTTCACGCTACCGGCGATATCAGCAAACTTCGCAACTTCGTGGTATTTACCGGCACTGCGTTTAGAGGGGACAAATCCACAGCCTGCTTTAAAGCACCACTGACCAAAAAAGTTAAAACCTTCAATCGCAAAACGGCTAGATCCCCACCCCGACTCTTTAGCGGCCTGATTCAGCACTAAGCCATCCGGAATAACATCAACCCGTAATAACAGCTCTTTGAGACCAGCTGCATCGGCTTCCTGATCATCTACTTTAAATTCGTCAAACAAGCTATAAACGAAAGCAAATTCTTCAAGAGTAAATGCCTTACCCAGCGATTGTTGTTGCTGCAACTCCAATAACTGAAGCCGGATTTTTTGCAGTCGACTATTTTCACGATTAATAAAAGGCTGAATATAACTAAAAAAAGCTGCCTTTCGGGTGGAGGTATCTTTGATTGCGCTAAAATCAGGCACTGGCCCAAGTTCCGGCATCCGATGTGGATAGGTCAGACGTGCCAATAATTTTTTCTGATCAGCGCTATTTAGTGCTGACAACTTACTGGGCATTTGCCAGGACGCTAGTTCATGCGACTCTGCAACGGGATCTTCCTGCAGAAATGGGTAAGCAGTAGCCGCAATCACTAGCAAAAATGCCAGAGTTTGCGCGATATAGGTAAACCACAATTTCATTGGCTCGGTTCCTGAAAATGTCTGCTCAGTAGACAGCATGCACAACCGGGTTGTACACGCCGACAACGATGGTGTGGCTGAAAATCACAATAGTGGGCATTTTAACCACTAAAACTGGCATTTTCGACTAAAACTTACCTTATAGCTCAAAACAGTCTAAGCAAATATTCCTATCTTACTGTTTTAATTGAATTATAATTGTGGCCTGAATTATGCTTTATTGCTTTGTATCACAAACAAAGGAATAGATAACATGAAAAATTTAGCATTAATCACTACTTTATGCTGTTTAATGAGTTTTCCCCTGCTGGCAAGTCAAAAAGATTTAGCACAACAATTCGAATCCGACTCGTTGCAACAGCTTCAAATTAATAATGGTGTGGGTGATATCACTATTGAAGTGACGGACGACACACAAATTAAAGTAAATGTTAAAGTGCGTAGCAGCAAAAACTGGTTTTTTGGTAGCTCCGATGTTAGCGACGCCAGCATTGAAAGCACGATTGAAAATGGCGTCTTAAGCCTCGAAGTTCCATTGGACGACACCAATCAAACCTGGACCGTGCAAATGCCTCGTCAATTAGCCCTCAGTTTGCAATTGGGTGTTGGTGATATTGAACTAAACGGTACCGCCGGTAATATCGAAGCAGACATTGGCGTTGGCTCTTTTACAGCGAAGTTAGCGGTACCAGAGTACAAAAATATTGAATTAAGTGCGGGTGTCGGTGATGTAAGTCTGCAAAGCCAACAAGGAAAAACAGAGCGCAGCCATGTCGTGGGCGCCGAATTAGAATACACAGGACCTGGTGAGCGGGATATGGCAGTGACTATCGGCGTCGGTGATGCCAAAGTTCGTAATATCGTATTGTAATTCACTATATGTCGGCACTGAGTCAGTTCTGTTCACTGGCTCAGCTGTTCGCACTCTCTCTAGTTTTCACGCAGGCATTACCGAACTGTTTCAATCACCTAGGTATTGATATCCACTTGCAACCATTGAATATCTGTTCGCCACAATCTGGCAAGTTCGGTTTTTAAGTCAAAAAAGCTAGTGATTGGTAACTGACGCCCACTCACACAGTATTGAGTAAACCGATGGCAATTGTTGTGGATTAAATCATAATTCTGCACCGTAAAAATTTGTGCAATTGCGCGGTCATAACAACCTTTCCCAACCAATACCTGTCCTTGTTGGTTACAAGCAACCAGCAAATGTTTGCCGGAACGATTATCAAAAAACCTATTAATTGAGATAGCCCGTACCAATCCAGAACCCTGCAATTCAACAATTTGCCCTTCACCGATATAAATACCCGTATGTTCAAACAGGTGAAAAATCTCGCAAACCACCACGGCGCCTGCCGGTAACTCAGATAATTGCCACATAATGAAATATATTTGCTGAATTTAGACCAGTATGATTGCAAATCTCAGTTGGCTGTGTAAAAAGGTGTAAGAAAATTTTATTCATGAAGATGTCCAGACGGATATCGTGATCATAATTACCCAAAATCATTGATGTTACAGCAGGCCTCGGTAGTTACCGCGACAGGCGAACAAAGCCCCACGAGCAAAATGCACGATGCAATTGGGGTGAGAAAGCTTAGGCGACTAAGCTGTGACTTCAAGAATGATGGGTAAAACTTGGAGGCAGTAAGGTAAGCGGTATGAAACCAATTGAGCGCTCGAAAAAACTAGACGGTGTATGTTATGACATTCGCGGACCGGTTGCCCGCGAAGCGAAACGGATGGAAGAAGAAGGCCATCGCATTTTAAAGCTCAATATTGGAAATCCCGCCCCCTTCGGTTTTGAAGCGCCGGACGAAATCCTTAAACACGTGATGCATAACCTGCCCACAGCACAAGGTTATACTGACTCACAAGGAATTTATCCAGCTCGTGTGGCAGTGGCGCAGTATTACCAGCAGCGCGGCATTCTTGGTGCTGACGCCGATGATGTTTATATTGGTAATGGCGTATCAGAACTGATATTGATGTCGCTACAAGCATTGTTAGACAATGGCGATGAAGTTCTGATCCCATCTCCCGACTACCCGCTGTGGACTGCAGCCGTGAATCTTGCCGGCGGCAAGGCGGTTCATTATCGCTGCGACGAACAAGCCGATTGGTTTCCCGACACTGCGGATATTCGTAGCAAAATTACCAGCCGCACCAAAGCCTTGGTGTTGATCAATCCAAATAACCCAACCGGTGCCGTTTATGACGATGCGATGTTGTTGGATTTATTGCAAATAGCCCGCGAGCACAATTTGGTGGTGCTGTCGGATGAAATTTACGACAAAATTCTCTATGACGGTGCCACCCACACGTGCACCGCGTCACTGGCTGATGATTTAGTCCTGCTCACTTTTGGTGGGTTGTCGAAAAACTATCGGATTGCTGGTTTTCGAGTGGGTTGGTTGTTTATCTCGGGTGCAAAACAAGCCGCCAGACGGTATATCGAAGGTCTGAATATTCTCGCTTCGATGCGATTGTGTGCCAATGTCCCCTGTCAACATGCAGTACAAACTGCATTAGGGGGTTATCAGAGTATTAATCAGCTGGTGATCCCGGGAGGTCGTTTATACGATCAAATGGATTTGGCCCATCGCTTGGTGAACGAAATTGATGGCCTGAGTTGCGTCCGTCCTAAAGGGGCCATGTATCTATTCCCAAAAATTGACCGTAAAAAAATCGCCATCAAAGATGACGAATTAATGGTACTGGACTTTTTACGTCAACATAAAGTGTTGTTAGTTCATGGACGAGCCTTTAATTGGCCCGAGCCCGATCACTTTCGAATTGTATTCCTGCCGCATAAAGAGCAGTTAGAACAAGCCATTAGCAAATTAGCTCAGTTTTTACCAGGCTATCGTCAGTTATAGAAAATTGAAAGTAAAGGATATTTAATGACAGACCCGCTCCACAGTCACTTTTTCGCCCATTTGTTCCGGATGAAACTGATTAACCGTTGGCCGTTGATGCGTAACGTTAATACCGAAAATGTAGCGGAGCACAGTCATCAAGTGGCGATGGTAGCTCATATGCTGGCCGTGGTTGGCCAGCAGTTATTTGGGCGAGATATTGACCCTGAAAGAATTGCCGCTTTGGCGCTCTATCATGACGCCAGTGAAGTAATCACCGGTGATTTACCCACTCCGGTTAAATATTTTAATCCACAGATTGCGGTTGAGTATAAAAAAATCGAGGCGATCGCAGAACACCGTTTATTAGCGTTGTTGCCAAAAGAGTTGCAACATATTTACCAGAACTTCTTATTGTCTACGGCATATAGTGAAGAAGAGAAATTGCTGGTTAAAGCTGCGGATCATCTGTGTGCTTATGTCAAAACTATCGAAGAAATTTCTGCCGGCAATCATGAATTTACTATCGCCAAGCGGCGCTTGGAAAAAATTCTTGTCACTTACCCGCAACCAGAAGTGAAGTACTTCCTGGATACTTTTACTGCAAGTTTCGCTTTGTCGCTCGATGAAATTAGCCAGGACGAACCGTTATAAACGGAACGTCCTCTGCTGTAGATGTCGAATAAATACACTAAAACTCACATGTTAAGTTTAATGTTGATGCGACGCCGGATGGTCATGGTCATGGTCATGGTCATGGTCATGGTCGGCATGCTGAGTGTCTGACCCGGTATTGACCAACGTTTTGTCATCACGACAAGCCTCATCCGGCACTTCAAACTCCACCGTCGTATGGGCTAGTTGGTAAGGTTCCAACAACAATCGAATTTGTTCTTTATGCTGGCGCAACAAGGTGCTGTCAGTCTCTTCTCTTAGCACCAGATGCACCGTTAGAACGTGCTGCTCGCCATCTAACGACCACAAATGTAAATGATGGGTGTCTGCCACAAAATCAAGGCTGGACAGTTTAGCGGTCACTTCTTTGGTTAATTGAGGATCGGGGCTGATTTGCAAAAATAACTGCAATGTTTTCTTTAGATTACGCCAAACATTAATCAGAATAAAACAGGTAAAACCAATGCTGAGTACCGGGTCGATCCAAGCCCAGCTTGTCAGATACAATAAAATACTACCGATAAGCACCGCAGCCCAACCCAGCACATCTTCCAACAAGTGCCAGCTGAGTACTTGCTCATTTTGAGTTTTACCAAATCGCAGTTTATAGACAGCGGCGCCGTTGACTAACACACCCAGCACAGCTAAGGCGATCATACCTTCAGCTAATGGCAATTGTGGTGACCACAGCCTAGGGATGGCTTCGGATAATATCCACACCGAGCCAAGTACCAAAATCACACTGTTAACCAAGGCGCTTAATAATGACCAACGCCGAAAGCCGTAACTATACTTCGGCGTTGCTTTTTTAGTTGCCACTTTACTAGCTAACCAGGCAAAACCGATTGCCAGGCAGTCGCCAAGATCGTGCATTGCGTCAGCCATAATAGCGACACTATTCGTCAGGTAACCCCCAATAAACTCAATAATGGTAAAACAGAAATTCAACCAAAACGCTACAGCAATATTGCCACTTTCAGAAGAATGATGATGAGAATGGCCGTGATGATCATGAGGCATAAAAACAACTATAAATTTCAATAATGCCATTAACTTAGCTAGTTCTATCAGGCCAGGCAAGGGAAAGCATCAAATTGCAGGACAAATAAACAATCAAACAAAATACCGATGAACAATCCTTGTGTTATCGAGAGCTGCTGGGTAGTCTGACATCAGCTAAATATGTGGAGTTTGCACAGTGTTTTTGTTGGATTTAGGTTCTATTTTCAGATGGGATAATGCAGGCAACGTTGAATTAAAAGACATTGATTTGAAAATGCCTTTAGCTCGCAGTAATGTCCCATCGCAAAGCAAGTCAAGCCAAGTTGGCATCACAGTAGTTGCAGGTAAACGTTTTATCGAGAGTTGTCTACTTATTGGAACGTTATTCGTTTGCAGTTTAAGTGCTCCAGTTTTTGCGCAACCTCTTTTTAGCGTCGAACGTCCTCAAATGAGCAACGGTGTTTGGCCTGACAATAGCCAGCAGTTATGTTTTGTGGCAGACGAAACCTTAAAGTATTTAGCAAAAGGTCCAGCTTACGATCCGGCGGCCATTCACGGTGGTAAACTATCAGGTGCGAACGCACCACTTCCGCGAGTGATTGATACGCTTAAATATATCTGCCAAATCAGCCAGGAAGATGTAGCAAAAGCTCAACGATCCCGCTTAATTGACCCGCAGTTTATTCAGCAACATTTTGAATTTGTAAGATGGAAACCCGATCTGACTGCAGCCGCAAAAGTCAGTAAGAACAAACCACTGGTAGACAATATCCCGTCTGACAAATTATTACTGACCAAATATTACATACGTATCGCCGATGGTCGTGCTGAAAAGACCGAGACCCATAATCAAGCCTTGTATGGTTTGCCATTCGATGAAGAAAAACTTTCTCTCAATGAAGCTGATGCCCTTGGCAAGAAAATTACCCGATTTCAACTTGGAAAACAGGATATTGTCAAAGGTGCTCTTGAACAAAAACCGTTGCGTGCACCAGCATTGGTATGGCTCAACCGGGATGATTTGGAA
>JAHJNE010000143.1 GCA_018820995.1 Gammaproteobacteria bacterium
AATCACCCGAACGCTGTTGTCTCAACAGCAAGTGCAGACAGTTGCCGACTTACAGCGAAACTCGGCCGGTGGCATCCTGCTGCTGCCAAACCCGCAGTTTGACGTGTCAGCGACCAACATCCGCGCTTCATTGAAGCAACCGGATGCAATACCTGCCGCCACGATGCAAATAGATGCGGTCGATGCTTATATCCGTGCACATCAGCTGTATCAGGTATAACTTCAGCACAAAAGCTGTTAAAATGCCGCGTTTTAGCACACAGCCAATGGGGTAACCAGTGCAAACTCAAGAATTAATCGCGTTTGTCGTTGATAAGATTGACGATATGAAAGCAAAAGACGTTGTTCAGTTAAACGTATCAGGTAAATCAACAGAAACCGAATGTATGGTTGTCTGTTCTGGTACTTCAAATCGCCACACCCGTTCCGTTGCTGCCTACTTAGTGGTTGAAGCAAAAAAAGCCGGTTTACACATTCTTGGTGTGGAAGGCGAAAAAAATGGTGACTGGGTGCTGGTTGACTTAGGTGAAGTGGTTGTTCACGTGATGCTGGATGAAAGCCGTAGCTTTTATCAGCTGGAAAAACTCTGGGCAGCTTAAGTATTATGAAGTTGTTGTTGATTGCAGTCGGACAGAAAATGCCAGCATGGGTCGCTACGGCCTATGAAGAATATGCCAGGCGTTTTCCGCGCGATTTACCGCTGGAACTGATTGAAATTCCTGCCGGCAAACGTGGTAAAAATGCTGACATCAAACGCATTCTCGATATCGAAGGCGAAAAAATGCTGGCCGCTGTACCTAAAGGCAGCCGCGTCGTGACCCTGGAAGTGGAAGGCGGCAATTGGAGCAGTCCACAACTGGCACAAAAACTGGAACAATGGCAAATGGACGGCCGGGATGTTTGTTTATTGGTGGGCGGGCCAGAAGGTTTGGCACCCGCTTGTATCGCCGCCAGTGAAGCCAAGTGGTCGTTATCGGCACTGACCATGCCACATCCTTTAGTCAGAGTGGTACTGGCAGAAAGCCTGTATCGCGCCTGGAGCATTAGTACTAACCATCCTTACCATCGCGAGTAACCATGCGAACACCCCGGATTGCCATCGCCGATCATGCTGCTGAAGCCTTATTATTTAACCGGCGCATCGTATTTTCAGTGATTGTGGTGTTAGTTTTATTTAGCCTGTTACTGCTGAATTTATATCAGCTGCAAGTCGTCCGCTACGAAGAATACTCCACTCGCGCCGATGGCAACCGTATCAAACTTGTCCCGCTATCGCCTAACCGCGGCATGATTTTCGACCGAAACGGTGTGTTACTTGCTGAGAATAGCCCAGTGCATTCACTGGAGCTTATCCCTGAACAAGTGACCGATTTACCGGCAACGGTTAGCGCATTAAGCCAACTCATCACCATCGAGGATGATACGCAGCAGCACTTTTTCAAAGAAGTGAAGCAACAACGTCGTTTTAAAAGCATTGCGCTCAAAGAACATCTCACCGAACAAGAAGTAGCAATTCTCGCCGTACACTTGCATCAGTTTCCCGGCGTGACCCTTGAAGCACGCCTCACCCGTAACTATCCATACGGCGATTTATTCACGCATGCACTTGGTTATATAGGCAAAATAAACGAAAAAGAATATCAGGCATTAGACACCGCACAAGTGAGTGCAAATTATGCCGCCACACGTGACATAGGCAAAACCGGCATCGAAAAGTTCTATGAAAGTCAGTTGCATGGCAGTGTCGGTTATCAGGAAGTTGAAGTAAATAGCCGCGGCCGCGTGATCCGCACCTTACGTGAACAACCGGCAATTTCCGGTGATGATCTATTCTTGTCAGTTGATTTGGGCTTACAACTCAAAGCTCAGGAAGCTTTAGGTGAAAATCGTGGCTCTGTGGTAATGCTGGATGCCCGGGATGGTTCAATACTGGCGTTTTATAGTAACCCAAGTTACAACCCAAATTTATTTGTACATGGCATCAGCGGTAAAAATTATAATTTATTGCTAAATTCACCCGATAGACCGTTAGTGAACCGCATTACCCAAGGCTTGTTCCCACCTGCTTCAACGGTCAAACCTTTACTCGCAGTGCTGGGTCTTGAAAACGGCACTATCACTGAACAAACCCGCATTCCCGACCCAGGCTTCTACCGCTTACCCAACGTCAGCCGGAAGTGGCGTGACCACATTGCCTGGGGTCATGGGTATGTGGATGTCTATAACGGCATCATGCGTAGCTGCGACACCTTCTTTTATGATCTCGCTTACAAACTTGGCATTGATAAAATTGCAGACTTTATGACAGCTGCTGGA
>JAHJNE010000144.1 GCA_018820995.1 Gammaproteobacteria bacterium
AAGTGATTGATGTTACTGGCAAACATTTATATCCAGGGTTAATTGCACTGGCGAATCAGTTAGGTCTGATTGAAATCGAAGCCGTGCGTGCCACTGACGATACCAATGAAGTCACCGACACTAACCCTGACATCCGGGCAAAAATTGCTTACAACGCGGATTCTGAAGTGATCCCGACGGTGCGCGCCAATGGTTTCAGTTACAGTCTGGTTTATCCAAAAGGCTCGGCCTTAATGGGGCAATCGAGCCTGATGCAACTTGATGCCTGGAACTGGCAGGATGCGACGGTCGCAGATGGCGTTGGTTTACATATGAATTGGCCTAGAGCCAGTGTGGCCAGCAGCTGGTGGAACAAGAAAAAGCCAGAAGAAATCGCTAAAGAAAATGCCAAACGACTGCAGGAAGTGAAAGACTATTTTGTGCAGGCCAAAGCTTATGTTGACGCAGAAGCTGCAGGTTTGAATCGAGGCGTTGATTCACGCTGGCAGGCAATGATCCCGGTATTCAAAGGTGAGCGTCCATTGTTTGTACATGCGGATGATATCCGTCAGATCAAACAAGCCATGTTATTAGCTAAAGAATATCAGCTGAAATTGGTGATTGTAGGTGGTCGTGACAGCTGGCGGATGGCGGACGAACTCGCTGCTGCTAACGTAGCCGTGATTTTCACTGCGCCTTATGGCATCCCGGATCGTGATGACGAAGCCAACAATACGGCCTTTAAAACACCAGCCTTGCTGCAAAAAGCCGGTGTGAAGTTTGCGTTATCGCTGGATGGTTATTGGGATACCCGCAACGTAGTCTTTGGTGCAGGTCAGGCTATTAGCTATGGTTTGACACCAGAGCAAGCGCTGGCATCGGTTACCATTAATGCGGCGACGATTGCCGGAGTCCAAGGACAAATTGGTTCACTTGATGTCGGTAAAGCGGCGTCGGTCGTGGTGTCAGATGGTGATATTTTCGATTATCTGACCCACAAAGTACGTTATATGTGGATTGATGGTCGTGCGGTTGATTTAAACAATCGTAACAAGCAAATGCACGATAAGTACCAACAACGTCCGGCAGGTTAAGTTTTCTGGCTGGAAAAAAGGGGGTGACGTAGTCACCCCCCTTTTTTTTATTGTCTAAAACCACTTCCGATGCAGGTATTTTTACCAGTGCCCGGTTTTGGCTATATTTTCAAAATTTTCGGCTTGTAAAAGACCTTGTTTAAAACCTTTTAGAGTGACCGAAGCCTTCAAAACACCAGAGTCAACTGAGCACAAAATGGTTCGCATCTGCTGCTGTTGCCGGTCGTTTAATGTTGTTCTAACAGGTTAAACAACAGTGCACGTACTGTTTCGGGTTCAAAAGGTTTATCACACAGCGCGTTGACGCCACTTTGTGCAATATTGCTTAGGTGAGTATCGTTCGCTTCACTGGTCACCATCAGTACCGGCAGATGTGATTGTTGGCTGTGCTGGCGAATATATTCAGTCAGTTCCTGACCATTCACTTCAGGCATGTTGTAGTCGGTGACCACTAAATCAAACATCTGATTTTTAAGAATGGAGATTGCCTGTTGACCATCTTCGGCTTCGACCATCTGCACGATGCCTAGGTTCGATAACACCCGTTTGATATGATTGCGGGCCAGCCGGCTGTCATCTACAACCAACACTCTTACATCAGTGACATCGTATAAGCTAAGTTGCAGCTCTGATGGTGATAATAAATCCATGGCGGCATTAAGCGCCTTCCCCAAATGTAAGCGGGTAAATGGTTTGGGCAAAATAGCGATCACGCCGGATTGTTTAAATTCTTCCAACTGCGCTTTACGGGTTTCGCTTGAGACCAACATAAATGGAATATCCGCTTCGCTGTCACTGTTCTTTAGTGTTTTGAGCAGTTCCAAACCGGTTCCGTCGGCAAAATGCAAAGCACTGACAATGAGATCAGGACGATGATCCTGAATTTGCCGGAGTGCGGCTTGCACTGAGTCCGCTTCTTCAATTTTATGAATTTCTTCTTCTTTCAGATGTTTAATGATTATTTTACGTTGTAAATCAGAGGGTTCGACCAGCAGTATGGCTAAATCGGAAGGCACAATATGTCGCATAAACACTACCTTACTCAAATAAAAAATGGCTTATTAAAAAGTGTGAAAATAGAAACGCCGAAAATCAGCCACCGGCAAATTTAAACTTATAACCAAGTTTAGTCAGTTCCTGCGAAATGACTTCTCGTTGATCACCCTGAATTTCAATAATACCGTCTTTGACTGAACCACCACAGCCGCATTTCTTTTTTAGTAAAGCTGCTAGTTCAGTGAGTTTATCGTGAGATTCGGCCAAACCTGCAATGGTGATCACCGCTTTACCATTACGTCCTTTGGTTTCCCGCTTGATGCGCAGATGACCATCGCTGAACGCAGTGCCGCTGGTTTTTTCCGGTTTGTCAGCGGCGATAGTGCCGTTGTCGGTGCTGTAAACCAAAGTGGACGATTGCTGTTGCCAGTCAGTAAGGGAGATTTTTTTCGAAGTCATAGCCGTTGCACCTGTTGTGGGCGGGGGATTAGTGGCAAGATAATGCATCTTTGTAAGGTCCGGCAAGTAGCACGCCGACTTTGCGTGTTCGTTAGAATAATCTTTCGCGAATTTGCTGAAAAGTCAGCCAAAGTCGTTGGCTTTTTAATAGCATCTGCTAGACTATCGCGGCTTTTTGGAAATCTGGACGTCTAATGTCAATTGCTCGTTATCTCGATTTAAGTGGTTTATTGCCCGCGTCTGCAGCTGGACAACAAGCATTGCAGCAAGCTGTGGTGCATTTTCAACAATTGTTGCAGCAAGCAATGACTGCCAGTAGTGGATCACCGACCATTGTGTGGCAGTATCAGGTGCCGGAACTCGGTGAAGGCGGTGCTTGTTCATTGTTTGGCCAGTTGGCAGATGAACCTTATGATTTGTCCGCGACCTTAGGTGGTCAAACCGCCACCAATAAGCAATTGCTGCAGCAAATGGCCTTGATCAGCAGCTTTTATCAAGCCCATAGCCAAAGCGACTGGTTTGGTATTTATCAGCGCCGGGTGAATCCACACGGCGAAACGGTGCTGGTGAAACTGAGTTATTTTGGTGCGCCATCACGGGCCGAATTTCCACTGACTACCGAATTTGCCGCCATTAGTAACAACAGCACTGTTGGTTTAACGGGTAAAGCGCGGATCATTAACGATGTGCCAGCCTATCTGCAACAAGGCGGTGAGTATTATACGTGTGATCCAAAAGTACTGGCAGAAGCCTGTATTCCACTTTATGACGAAGCGGGGCAGGTGGTTGGTATTATCGATTCCGAAGCGTTTCAAACACAGTTATTTGAAGGTGACGAACTGGCCTTGTTGATCGCGACAGCGATCACGGTGCCCTTGGTTTGGGCTGGTTTGGCAGCCACTAAAGGCACTGCTTAAGTCCGGCAATCATGCCGCTTTCGGATCAAATTGAATCGAAAGCGGCTGCAGCAAAACACCAGGCTGCAGTATAAATTTCGCAGCGCTGACCAGAGTCAGGGTTGTTCTTTTACAGCAACACAAACAGGTAATTTGTTATGTTCTCTCATTTACAGCCAGTCGCAACTGATCCGATTTTAGGTTTAATGGCGGCGTACAAAGAAGATCCGAACCCTCTGAAAGTCGACCTCGGCGTTGGTGTTTACAAAGACGAGCAAGGCCACACTGCGGTACTTGAATGTGTCAAAAAAGCGGAAAAGCTGCGACTGGATCATGAAGACAGCAAAACCTATATCGGCATGGCTGGCGATTTAAGCTTTAACGCCCATATCGAAAAACTGGCGTTTGGTCCGCACAAAGTGTTGCTGGAAGGCCGCACCACCACCGCACATACTCCGGGCGGCACTGGCGCGCTTCGCGTGGCAGCAGAGTTTATTAAAAAAGCCAACCCAGACGCGACCATTTGGGTCACCAACCCAACCTGGGCGAATCACATTTCGATGTTTCAGGCCGCAGGCTTGAAAGTGAAAGAATATGCCTACTACGACTACAGCACCAAAGGTCTGCAAGAAGAACAGATGTTTGCTGAACTGGCACAAGTGCCAGCCGGAGATGTGGTTCTGGTGCATGCTTGTTGTCACAACCCAAGTGGCATGGATTTGAACTTTGCGCAGTGGCAGCGTTTTGCAGCACTGGCCAAAGAAAAAGGCTTTACGCCGCTGGTCGATATGGCCTATCAGGGTTTTGGTCTGGGTCTGGATGAAGATACCCAAGGCTTACGTCATTTGTCCAATGAAGTGCCTGAGCTCATTCTGTGCTCGTCTTGTTCAAAAAACTTCGGTTTATACCGTGAGCGGATCGGTGCGGTATCTGTGGTTGCTGCGGATAAAAAGACTGTCGATATTGCCCGCTCGGTGTTACTCAGTGTGGTGCGCAGCATTTATTCAATGCCACCTGCCCATGGCGCTATTATTGTTAGCCACATTTTGGATAGTCAGGAACTGACCGCTTTATGGCATCAGGAACTGGCGACGATGCGTAACCGCATTAACGAATACCGCCAGTTAATTATCGACAAACTCGCTGCCGAAGGTGTTGCGCAGGATTTCAGTTTTATCACTAAGCAACACGGTATGTTCAGTTTCCTCGGAATTAACAAGGCGCAAATTGATCGTTTGCGTAGCGAATACAGCGTGTATATGGTGGGTTCAAGCCGCGTCAGCATCGCTGGTTTAAACCATAGCAATATCGATTATTTTGCTAAATCTGTCGCTGCAGTGCTGAAGTCGTAACGATCGCCCATTAAAAACAGCGGATTACCACTATTTTTTTCTAATAAAGGCAACTTCAGGTTGCCTTTATTTTGGCCGCTGTTTAAGTTAAATCTAACTACAATCGGTGGAGTTACTGCAGTTGACAAAAATAGGGAACCAAATGTGGTATCGGACAAGGTGGCTCCAATTTTTGCTGTGCATGTTACCAATCTTCACACAGCCCCTTTCTGCTGAAAATTTGCGGGTGGTGCTTGAAGTCTCGCCACCACACCAGACCTATGAAAACGGCAAAGTCGCAGGGATGACGACCGCAGTGGTTGAGCTTATGTTGCAGCAAGCCGGACTCACGCCACAGTATGAAGTGTACCCTTGGGCCCGCGCTTTCAGGTTGGCGGTTGGCACCCCGAACGTGATGATCTACAACATTGCCCGCACGCCAGAGCGTGAGGCGCAGTTTGAATGGATAGGAAAAGTTGCCAGCTATAAATTTGGCTTTCTGAAACTAGCCGCCCGCTCAGATATTCAAGTTAAATCTTTGCAAGACATTCAGCATTATGTCGTCGG
>JAHJNE010000145.1 GCA_018820995.1 Gammaproteobacteria bacterium
GTGGTGGTGTGGAAAGTGGTCGACAGCGCCGAAGCGGTATTTGAAGTGGAAGATTATGAGAACTTCGTCAGCATTCAAAGTGAAGCTGCGATCCGCTATCTGGCGTCCAGTTACCCTTATGAAGCAGAGCATGATCATGAGGTCAGTTTGCGCAGTTCTGGCAATGAAATCACTGATTTAATGCGCACCGAAATCCAGAACCGTTTACAAAAAGCCGGCGTTGAAGTGATTGAAGCGCGGATCAGTCATCTGGCCTATGCCCAGGAAATTGCCAGTGCCATGTTACAGCGCCAGCAAGCCCGAGCAGTGGTCATGGCGCGGCAGCAAATTGTTGAAGGGGCGGTGGGCATGGTCGAAATGGCTTTGCAAAAACTGGCCGAAAAAGGCGTGGTCGATCTCGACGAAGAGCGCAAAGCCGCGATGGTCAGTAATTTGTTAGTGGTGCTGTGTGGTGATCACAGTGTGCAGCCCGTGGTGAACACTGGGACTATTTATTAGATGATGTTTATTAAATAGCTGATTACTATATAAGTATTCATTGAATAATTGCTGATTAAACAACTATTTTTAAACAACAATTTTTTAAACAACAATTTTTTAAACAAATACGCTTGCCTGATGCAGTAAGCCAAAGCCCGGATGAGGCTTTGGCAATTTCAGGGAAGTCAGAGGTGAATGATGGCAAAAAAAGCCTTTGCGCTGCGTTTGGATGAGTCCATGTTAACGGCACTGCAGCGATGGGCCGATGATGAGTTTCGCAGCGTCAATGGTCAGATTGAATATCTGCTCCGTGAAGCGCTCATTCAACATGGCCGGATGAAAAAACAGCAAGTGCAGCAGGTCGTTGAAACCACAGAATCAGACAAGCCATCTGCCACTGAATAAACTGGGTGCAGATGGCACCCTTATCAGAGCAAAGTCAGGCGTATTTTACGTCGCTCTATAACCCCTATCATGGCTCTTCACCTAGCTAGTATAAGTCTGGAAAATTCTACGGCGGTAATGTCAGTGTTTTACCGTGGGTCTTTGCCACTTATTCTCAAACAGCCGCATGAAGCACCAGTGTGACTGACGCTTATACTTCCAGATTATCAATCAGTCTGGTGCTGCCAAGAAAGGCGGCCAGCAAAATGACGAGCGGTGTTTGGTTACTGTCAGCCAGATCAAGACTTTGTCGATCGCAGATATGTACATAATCAGGTCGAAAACCGGCTTGTTGCAAGGTCGTTGCGACTTGTTGTTCCAGTGCTCGAAAATCGGCAAAACCATCGATGATTTGTTGCTGCAGCCATTGCAGTTGTTGATAAATCAGGGGGGCAGTCGCACGCTGCTCTGGGGTTAAAAAACCATTACGCGAACTTAAGGCCAGGCCATCTGCAGCGCGTTCGGTATCGACACCGACAATGTCGATGCCAAAAGATAAGTCTTCGGTAAAACGGCGGATCACCGCCAATTGTTGATAGTCTTTTTTGCCAAACAGCGCCACATCGGGCTGCACCAGATTAAAGAGTTTACTGACAATAGTAGCAACGCCGCGAAAATGTCCGGGCCGGCTAGCGCCACAATGCAGATCACCCACTTTCGGCACCTCAACCGCAGTTTGCGACTCAAGACCACGCGGGTACATCAGCTCTGGCGTGGGTGTAAACACCAGATCAGCCTGATGGGCAGTTAAGCCTTCGCAATCAGCGGTTAAAGTACGTGGGTATTTCGCCAGATCTTCAGTTGGACCAAACTGCATTGGATTGACAAAAATGCTGACGATGACTTTGTCGGCATGCTTCTTTGCTTCGTCCACCAGCTTAAAATGGCCGGCGTGCAGATTGCCCATGGTAGGCACAAAAGCAATTTTTAAACCGGCACGGCGCCAGTCGGAGACTGTGGTACGCAATTGTGCAACTTCAGCAATGATTTGCATAAAAACCTCTGACGAAATGCTCAGCCAATTAAATTCGGCTGAGCGGCATCATTTGATGGTGAAAGACTGGTTTATTTTTACTGCGGTGTTCACCACATTCGAATTAGTTAAAGCTATGCTCGGCAGCCGGAAAATTGCCCTGTTTTACATCGACAATATACTGGCTGATCGCACGTTTGATATCGCCGGTTTCTTGCAGGAAATTTTTCGAAAACTTCGGAATATATCCACTGCTAATACCAAGTAAATCATGCATCACTAAAATCTGACCGTCGGTATCCACTCCGGCACCGATGCCAATCACCGGAATGCTTAATGCTTCGCTAATACGTTTGGCGAGTGCCGATGGAATACATTCCACCACCAATAATTGTGCACCAGCTTCTTCGAGTGCAATAGCTTGTTGCAGGATATGATCGGCGGCAGCGCTGTCGCGGCCTTGTACTTTAAAACCACCAAACACATGCACCGACTGTGGCGTCAGTCCAATGTGACCACATACCGGCACGCCGCGTTCGGTTAGTGCTTTAATTGTCGGCAGTAAAAACTCACCACCTTCCAATTTCACCATATTAGCGCCGGCTTGCATCAACGGTGTGGCGTTGGCAAAGGCCTGTTCCATGGTGGCATAACTCATAAATGGCATGTCAGCGATCACAAAGGCTTGTGGTGCACCAGCGCGGACACAGCGCGTGTGATAGGCAATTTCTGCAGTGCTCACCGGCAGTGTATCCGGATGGCCTTGTAACACCATGCCCAATGAGTCACCAATCAGCAGGACTTCAACACCGGCTTCGGCAAACAATTTAGCAAAGCTGGCATCATAAGCGGTCAGCGCGGTAATTTTTTCGCCTTGTTGCTTCAGTTTTAGCAACGCCGAGGTGGTAATTTTTGCCATATTGTCCTCATCCGACCATTGATTTTAACGCGCGAAAGATTACATATCTGAAGCGCCATCGCAACTGTTTCGCCGATTGTTGGCGTCTGTTGCGAGCCATTGCAGCGAGTTGCCGCTGTTTTTCAGCACTACTATTTGCTTCACGTTACTTTTGAAAAAGACTAGCTGATTGCTGCCCGTGCATAGTTAGTGCAGGCGCTGGCGCCAACACAACTAAACCGTTTTTCGGCACTAACGCCAACAGTTCTGACAGAACAGTGCCATCGGGCAAGTGTAGCTCAGGGGCTAGTTCAGCCAGCGGATAGACTACAAATTCACGTACTTTCATGCCGTAATGCGGCACGGTTAAGCGAGCCGTATCCAGCTGTTGCTGACCAAACAGCAGGATATCTAAATCCAGAGTGCGTGGCCCCCAGCGTTGATCTTTGCGTTCACGACCTTGTTCAAGTTCGATTTTTTGCAGTTGGTCTAACAGACGTTCCGCGGGAAGATTGGTTTGTAGCATCGCCACTGCGTTGACATAATCGGGTTGGTCTTGCGGGCCCATCGGTTTGGAACCGTAGAATGAGGACACACCGAGCAGCTGACAGTGTTCAAGTGCCGCCAATGCCAGCACTGCTTGTTCAAGTTGCTGCAACGGCTGATGCAAGTTAGCACCCAACCCGATATAACAGATAGTCGGCTGCATTGCGGCAGCCGAAGATGGCTCTGATGTCATTGTTGATTAGTCCGCCGTTGGTGCCGGTTTACGTCGTACCGGCGGTTTGCGTCGCCGTTTCGGCTTGCTGTCAACGCCTTCTTTACCAAGACCTGCGACGAGCTCTTCCCGACCTACTTCGTCGGCATCCTGGAAACGTTGCCACCAGAAAGCCAGTTCAGTTAAAGCGCCACCTTCAGCGGCTGCCCGCTGTTGCAGGAAGTCAAAAGCGCCACGGAATTTCGGTAATTCCATCAGTTTAAAGGCGCGACGGCCGGCTCTTTTGGTCAAGCGCGACTGTAATGCCCAGATATCGCGGATGGACATAGTGAAGCGTTTTGGAATGGCAATGACGCGTTGTACTTCATCCAACACTTCGGTCATCGCAATATTCAGTGCGTCGATTTCATTGAGGCCACTTTCAACCAATAACGTCTGCATCCGCAATTCAACCGGATACCAGAGCAATGCGGCATAAATAAAGGCCGGGGTGACCGGCTTGTCTTCTGCCACCCGTTGGTCGGTATTTTGCAGCGCGCTGGCAATCATGTTATAGGCTTTGCCTTCGTTGTCCTGCTTCAAGACTTTATTCAGCTGCGGCAACAACTGTTTCAAAATGCCGCTTTCATGCATCAACACGAAGTTGTCAAAAGCTTTGCCGGCCATAAATAGTTTCAGGCTTTCGTCAAACAAGCGCGGCGCCGGAATATTTTTCAACAGCACGGCGAGTTCAGCGATAGGTGCGGCCGTCGCTGGCGCAAGTTCCATATTTAATTTGGTGGCAAAACGCACGGCACGTAACATGCGGACCGGATCTTCCCGATAACGGGTTTCCGGATCGCCAATCAGCTCAATTTTACGCTCGTTGATGGCGGCAACGCCGTTGGCGAAATCGTAAATGGCAAAGTCATTGACTGAATAATACAAAGCGTTGATGGTGAAATCGCGGCGCTCAGCGTCTTCTTCAATGGTGCCATAAACGTTGTCACGTAAGATTTGACCATGGTCGCTGCGCACGCCGGTTGGAATGTTTTCTTCTTCTTCGCCACCGCTGTGGTGACCACGAAAGGTCGCCACTTCAATAATTTCGCGACCAAACACCACATGTGCTAAACGAAACCGCCGGCCAATTAACCGGCAGTTTTTGAACACTTGTTTTACTTGATCCGGATGGGGGTTGGTGACGACATCAAAATCTTTTGGCTGCTGACCGAGCAATAAGTCACGGATACATCCGCCGACCAGATAAGCTTCATATCCAGCGTCATTGAGGCGATAGAGCACTTTCAAAGCATTTGGACTGATGTCTTTGCGCGATACGCCATGCTGGTCACGGTTGAGCACTGTGAGCGGTGGTAAAACGGTAGATTGATGATGCGGATTCAGTTTTGGTCCTTTGCGGCTATGCGGTCCGCGCTCCGGACGTGGCCGGCGACGGGTGGCATCATCATGGAATTGTTTACTGTGCTGACGTGGTTCGTTGTCACGATGACGCGACGCACTGTTGTTTGCTGAATGGTTGCCTGATGTTTGATTGCCTGATTCAACAGCGGAGTCCAGCTCGGATCTCTGTTCAGTCACTTCAATGGTTTTGGCCGTTTTTCTGCCAAATTTGCGGCGGCAAAAATCTAATACTCGGGAAATAATGGTGGTTCTCCTGTACACAAGGTTGGCAGCGGAAAAGATGCTGGCTGCCCATCGAAAAAAAACGTCGTCATCTTACCGCAGACTGGTGAAAAAATGAATGAAATCGCAGGAGAATGTCATCAAAAGCAAAAACCGGGCCTCAACGGCGATGGGTCACTTCGGCAGACGGCAATATTGCGATGATTTTCGGCGTAGAGTTATGGCTTTCACAGTCGTGATTATTGAAATTCAGCGAGTACACGACGCTCAAAAAAAGCAGGCTTCAGCAGCACGTTTGTCCTAAGTGCGTGAACTGTTCTTTTGAAAGCAGAGGGTCGCTTCATCTTGGACAGGCTGATCCCGGGAGCGATGAAAGTTGGACTTCAGTGGTTTTTGGCACCAGACTGAGCTGCCAGTTGGCCACTGCCCATTGCAAGATTTCGATCACTGGAGCTCCGCAAACGTCTGCCGGTGGCGGATGGCCTAAAAACGTTAAGGCTGCCTGTAAGCTTGCACTCAGTGGCTGATTGCTGATGTCAGCGGCATGATTTTGTTTACTCAGTTTTTGCCCAGGCGCTGTGACGGCAAGGGGTAAATGACCATAGCTTGGTGCTTGCTGGCCGAATAAAGCGCATAGAGCTTGTTGGCGGGTAGTCATTTCCAGTAAATCCGCACCTCGGATCACTTGCCCAATTTGTTGCTGTAAATCATCGATCACAACCACCAGCTGATAAGCAAACAGCCCGTCGCGGCGTTTGATGCTGTAATGTTCCTGGCAAATTGCGGCAGGAATCTTCACGTCGCCAAACACCAGATCGTCAAAAGTGTCTGCAACTTGCCCAGGGATCAGCCGCCAGGCTAAAGGTTCATTGTGCAAGTCACGCAGCTGGCAATGCTGGTCATAATAACCGCCAAGGCTTTGAATGCGGGCACGGTTACAATCACAGCCATAGATTTTTTGCTGTTGACGCAGTTGATCGAAGTAAGACTGGTATAAGGCAAGTCGTTGGGTCTGATAGGTTTCGGTTTGGTCCCAATACAGACCAAATTGTTCGAGGGTACGTAAAATGTGATCGGCAGCGCCGGGCTGCACGCGACTGGTATCGATATCTTCGATCCGCAGTAACCATTCGCCAGCTTGCGATTTAGCTTGCAGGTAACTGCCAACAGCAGCGACCAGCGAGCCAAAATGCAAAGGGCCGGATGGCGATGGCGCAAACCGGCCCCGGAAACGGGCAACGTCGATGGTCATATTAACCGCCGAGTTGTTTTTCCTTGATCTCCGCCAGAGTTTTACAGTCGATACACATATCGGCTGTAGGGCGGGCTTCTAACCGTTTGATACCAATTTCGATACCACAGGTGTCACAGTAACCGAAGTCATCGTCTTCAATTTTCTGTAAGGTTTTTTCAATTTTTTTCAACAGCTTACGCTCACGATCCCGTGCACGTAACTCTAAACTGAATTCTTCTTCCTGAGCGGCACGGTCAACCGGATCTGGAAAGTTAGCGGCTTCATCCGCCATATGGTTTTTGGTACGGTCCACTTCTTCGCGAAGTTGCTGACGCCAGGCGTCCAGAATTTTGCGGAAATGTTCGCGCTGCTTCGGGTTCATGTACTCTTCGCCCGGAGCCTCCTGATATGGGGTGACGCCGGCTAAAGCTAACAGACCCAGTGCTTTATTAGTTTTGCCTTCTGGCATGGTAATCTCCTGTAAAACAGTGCCAAGCAAAAAGATGGCGGCTATAGATAGCAGAATATAAGCACCATCGCAATCACTATGAAAAAAGCCGCCGAAGTATACAGAATGAGCCCTGCTTCGTCATCTTTATTTACTGGCTGGTCATACGACAAAAATGAACGATACAATCTAGACCAGTTTGTCGTGCTTGTGAATTAAATTATCATGGCAATATGTTGCTGAAGATGACAAAGGTCAACCGACTGAAATAAAAGGAAGCAGTCATGGAATTGTGGTGGGCATTTTTACTGTTGGGAGCGGCGGTTGGTTTTTTTGCCGGGTTATTGGGCGTGGGTGGTGGTGGCATTATGGTGCCGGTATTGACCAGCCTGTTTTTAAGTTTAGGCTTCGCAGAGTCGGTACATATGGCGTTGGCGACATCATTGGCCGCTATTATTACAACGTCTTTTGCCAGTGCCCGCAGTCACAACGCCCGCCAGGCCGTATTATGGCCGGTGGTGTGGCGGATGAGCCCGGGCATCATTGGCGGGACTTTATTGGCTGCGTTGGTCGCTGCTTTGATCCCAACAACAGCGCTGGCATGGTTTTTCAGTATTTTTATGGCCTATGTTGCGGTGCAAATGCTCTGGAACATCAAACCAAAACCGAGCCGAAGTCTACCAGGCGCACTCCCTCTGGCTGCGACAGGTTTTGGCATCGGTGCGATTTCTGCACTGGTTGCCATTGGTGGCGGCTCCTTAACAGTCCCATTTTTGACCTGGTGCAATGTCAAAGTGCAACAGGCCATCGGCACCTCAGCGGCGCTAGGGTTGCCAATTGCCATCAGCGGTACTTTGGGTTATGCCATTAGTGGTGTGTTAACAACACCCGTCGAAATGATGCCAGATTGGAGTGTTGGCTATCTGTATTTGCCCGCAGTGTTGTTTATTTCAGCAGTCAGCTTTTTTACCGCTCCGTTGGGGGTTCGTTTGGCGCACCGACTGCCAGTACCCACTTTGAAAAAGTTGTTTGCCCTGTTGCTGCTGGGGTTAAGTGCCAAGATGTTGCACCACGTCGTTTATTCCTGAGGCTTCTTGCCGGCTGAAGCGCGCCACATAAACCTAAAGTGGGAACATCGACCGGTGAAGTTGATAAATGGCTGTGATACACTCCGGCTTCTTCCTCTGTCCTTGCAAATAAAGAAAGGTTCATCATGACGCAACTGCTGCAAATTTCCCTGACCACCAACGCCGCTGATCCCCGTTTTGGTAAAAATCCGGCATTCACGCCAACCAGCGATGGTTACCAAATTCATCAGCCGGTACAAGAGCAGTTGCGCGCGATTCAGAAAGCCGGCCGCAGTCTGGATGGCTTGGGAATTCAGCAAGTGCAATTGACTGGTATTGAATGGACCTTAGAGAAACAATGGGCGTTTTACCAAGGTTTCTGCAGTGCAAAAAAACTCGGCGGCGTAAGCTGGACCGGCACTGAGCAAGACGTCAACCACTTGGTGCAATTACAACAATGTTTTGCCTGGGCGAAAAAACAAATCAACCAAACGCCAGAAGAGTTATCACCAGAAATTTTATGTGCAGAAGCCATCTCTTTACTGGAAGTTGTAGCACCGCGTGGCAGTATTACCGCCCGCACTATTGTTGGTGAAGAATTACTCGCCGAAGGTTGGATTGGTTTACATGCGGTCGGGCGCGGCAGCGACAGAGCGCCTGCGATGTTGGTACTTGATTACAACCCTACCGGTCAAGATGATGCGCCGGTTGCCGCTGCGTTAGTCGGCAAAGGCATTACGTTTGACAGTGGTGGTTACTCGATTAAAGCCTCTGAAGGCATGCTAACAATGAAGTGTGATATGGGTGGTGCCGCAACGGTTACCGCTGCTTTAGCGCTGGCCATTTTGCAAGGTTTAGCAAAACGGGTTCAACTGGTGTTGTGCTGCGCTGAAAACCTGATCAATGGCCGTGCCTATAAATTAGGCGACATTTTAACTTATAAAAATGGCGTGACTGTTGAAGTGGTGAACACCGATGCCGAAGGCCGGTTAGTGCTGGCCGATGGTCTGTTATGTGCCGCGCAATCTGGTGCCCCATTATTAATCGATGCCGCGACATTAACGGGCGCTGCGATGATGGCGGTTGGTAGTGAATATAATGCTTTGTTTGCGCTGGATAGAACGTTGCAAGCCCGGGTGCTTGGGTATGCTGAGCAAGTGCAGGAAGCTGCATGGCCGCTGCCATTAGAACGTTGGCATCAACAGCAATGCCCGTCTGCTTATGCGGATACCGCCAATAGCCGTCCGGTCAAAGGCGGTGGCGCCGGCGGTGCCAGTAATGCAGCTGGGTTTTTAAGCCGTTTTGTACCCAACGATGGAAAAGGCTGGTTGCACTTTGATTTAGCCGCAGCCTTTAATAACAACGCCAATGGCTCTTGGGGCGCCGGTGCAACCGGTACTGGTATCCGGCTGATCGCGCATACCTTATTAAACGAAACTGCTGAATAGATTTGCGCTGTATAGTTTTGCAATGTAAGGAGCGGTGATCGCTCCTTAATGTGGAAGATGCTTTGACCCTACCTGTCGCTGAGATTTGCCCAGCGTTGTTAACAACGCTGGCAGAACATAATAAAGTGTTGCTGAGTGCGCCGCCTGGTGCCGGCAAATCTACTTACCTACCTCTGTTTTTACTACAACAAGCCGCGTTTGCCGGTAAATCGATCATTATGCTCGAACCTCGTCGGCTGGCGGCTAAAAGTATTGCCAGTTATCTGGCTACGCAGCTGGGTGAAGCGGTTGGTGAGACCGTAGGTTATCAAATCCGTTTTGAACAGCAACACTCTGCCCGAACCCGGTTATTAATAGTGACCGAAGGGGTGCTTATTCGAAAAATTCAACAAGACCCAACACTTGAATCCACAGACCTACTTATTTTTGATGAATTTCATGAGCGTTCATTACAAGCCGACTTAGCATTAGCACTGGCGCTGGAAGTTCAGCAGCTGAACGAGCAGCTCAAAATACTTATCATGTCAGCAACTTTGGCCGGCGCTGAACTGAGTGAAAAACTGGACGCGCCATTGCTGCAAAGTGCGGGTCGCAGTTATCCGGTCGATATTCGTTATGTCGCACCGACCTCTGAAGACCTGTGGTTGCAAAGTGCCAAATTAGCCCGCCAATTGAGCACCGAACATCAGGGTAGCTTTTTGATATTTCTGCCGGGCCAACGGGAAATTGAGCGGGCCTATGACTATCTGACACAACAACAGCTACCGGTTGAGATCAAAGTATTCGCATTGATCGGTTCGTTGTCGCTGGCCGAACAACAGCAGGCCATTGCCCCTTCTGCGGCCGGGCAACGCAAAATTGTGCTGGCGACCAATATCGCTGAAACCAGCTTGACCATTGATGGGATCAGTTTGGTGATTGATGCAGGTGTCGCACGCCAGGCCGTGTATCAGCCAAAGTTAGGCTTTAGTAAACTCGATACCGTCAACATTAGCCAGGCCGCGGCAGTGCAGCGCGCCGGTCGGGCCGGTCGGTTAAGTGCGGGTCTGTGTTATCGGATTGATACCGCAGAAAAATGGGCACGACGACCGGCCTTTACCTTGCCTGATATTCTGCAGGCCGATTTATTGGCGCTGCGGCTGGAAATTGCAGGTTGGGGTTGTCAGGTGGCAGATTTGTTCTGGCTAGACGCACCACCTGCCGCGCAATTACAAGCCGCTGAGCAATGTTTACGGTGGTTGGGTGCATTAGATCCACAAAATCAACTGACCGGGCACGGCAAAGCCATGCTGAAGTTGCCAACCGAGCCGCGGCTGGCATCCATGTTATTGCATGCACGTCGATTTGAAACGGAAGGTTACCATGGGGCGGTCGCATTGGCGGCTTGGCTTTCTGTGTTACTTGAACAAAATCGCCGTTTTGATGGCAGCGATGTGCTGCCACAGCTAGCGCAGTTACGAACTGGCCCAGCGCGACATCAGGCCCAGCAACAAGTACGGCAATTGTTGCAGGCATTAGGTTGCAGCAAAGACATGCTGCATGCATCTTGGCCCGAGCAAATCACAGGGTTATTGCTCAGCCATGCGTTTGCCGATCGGATTGCCCAGCAACGCGGGCAGGGCTACTTGCTGGCGAACGGTACGGGCGCAGTCTTACCGCCGGATGATGCGTTGGCGCATAGCCCTTATCTGGTGGTTGCCGACTTACGACTAGTGGGTAACAATGCCTGGATCAGCGCCGCCGCAGCCATTTCGGTCGATGCTTTAGTGCA
>JAHJNE010000146.1 GCA_018820995.1 Gammaproteobacteria bacterium
TGGCTACAACTCAACATAGATGGCGGTCGGGTCGACCTACCATCAAACTGGACGCAAACTCAGTTGCCTGCCCGCACTGTTCTAGCTTGGCGCACCGAACAGCAATGGCGGGAACAAGCAGATGAAGTCAAATGGGGCCTGGAGTTTAGTCAGATCACCTATAAGGCTGACAAGACCAACGACTGGCAATCGGAGTTGTTTTTTAAATGGCAACGTTTGTTCTGATGCCACGCTCTTCGCTGCCGTTGTGATACACACAGCGGCAACGATGTCATCGTTTCCCTACCCAAAACGTCTTCATTTTTTCGATTGATATCTAGTGATTGTTTTGATATCACCCACGACAAATCTCTCTAAAATCAGTCACTGTGTTCTTGCAGAACTTGACTGCATACGTATGCATAACTAGATCAAAGAAGCGCATTATTGTGCAAAAAACTCCCGAATACAAAGGGCTGGTTAGCGCTCGCTTGTTTTTGGCTGCGCCATTCTGGTTCAATTTCTCAGCGGTATCAATTTAGCAAGATGTGACATTTTCTGGCTAAAACCTTGTTGAAAAGCGCTGATTTTGTTGCTTTTCGAGATGCGCTGGGTTTTCGTTCTTCCGCTAGCCTTTGACTGAATGCACTTTGTTTGGGCAATGTTCACACGGCTTCGCACCCTAATCGCGCAAATAAGACATTTTGAATACGTATTCATGTTGTTGCTGAAGCAGATTGAGTTTATCAATAGCACTGAACTCACATGCACTAGCAAATTGATATGCGCTGTTGCCCAACAGTCATGTCAAATATAAAAACAACATCGGGGACAACAGGAATGCCAAACTTCAAACTTAGTCTGTTAACGCTCGCGTTAACTGCGGGTGGTCTTATCGCTTTACCTGCGTATTCAGCGCAAGAAGCGGCAGACGCCGGTAAAAAATTATCACCGACCGAAGCGCGTGAAAAAGCCAAAGCGGCAGCGGCCATCGAAACCATCGAAATTAAAGGTTTCCGTCGTTCGGTGGTTGACTCCATCAATGCCAAACGTTTTAACACCAACGTGGTGGAATCTATCTCTGCCGAAGACATCGGTAAGTTACCGGACTCAAGTATCGCCGAGTCAATTTCCCGTCTGCCAGGCCTGACTTCACAACGCCTTGATGGCCGCGCGAGCCGCGTCAGCATCCGTGGTTTTGGTGAAAACGAAAGCGCGACCACTTTTAACGGTCGTGAGCAAGTGTCGATTGGTGATAACCGCGGCGTTGAGTTTGACCTGTATCCTTCAGAAATTATGAGCGGTGTCACCGTTTATAAAACCCCGAATGCCAGCCTGGAAGCGGAAGGTATTGCCGGTGTTATCGATATGCAAACGGTGAAACCTTTAAGCCGTGAACGCACTATTCAGTTTAATGGTCAGTATGAAATGACCAGCTTTGGCAAATTGAACCCAGACGGCAAAGATACCGGCGGTCGTGGCACTTTCTCTTACATTGATAAATTTGCTGACGACACTATTGGTGTCGCATTTGCCTATTCAAAAATGAGCTCGCCTAACCAAGAAAAACGTTGGAACTCCTGGGGTTACCCAGAGTTTTCTGTGGATGGCAAAGATTATTCAATTCTGGGTGGCGCTAAACCGTTTGTACGCTCATCTACTTTAGATCGTGATTCAGCTTTGTTGGTGGTTGAAGCCGCGCCAAACGACAAATTGAAAATGACGTTCGATGCGTTGTACGTTGATTTCACGGATGAAAAAATTCTTCGTGGTATCGAAATTCCATTCGCCTGGGGTTACGGCCGCGGTACTTCAGCACTGGCGACCGATCCTGCGACCGGCTTTATTACCAGCGGTAAAGTGACCAATGAATATCTGGTTGTTCGTAATGATTTAGAGAACCGTGACGCAAAATTAAACGCTTTTGGATTTAACGCTGAATACAACCTCAATGATGATTGGACCTTAGCATTTGACGCCAGTCATTCATCGGTATCGCGCGAAATTTGGTCTTTCGAAAGTTACTCAGGTACCGGTCGTGGTGACAAAATTGGTGTGGGTGATGACCTGACTTATGAATTAAAAGGTGGCAACTCTGGCGCTATCTTTACGCCAACGCTGAATTATGCCGATTACAACCTGATCCAATTAGGTGGACCGCGCAGTTGGGGTGGTAGCGCAGCGCTGAACAACAAATATGGTGTGGTTGGCGACCCAATCTATGAAAACTCAGCACAAGATGGTTTTATCAATGCGCCAACTGTTGATGATGAGTTAAATGCCTTTAAAGTCAGTGCGACGCAAGTACTGGAAGATGCCGGTATCTTCACCAAAATGAGTTACGGCGCTTCCTACAAAACGCGGGAAAAAGACAAAAAGTCTGAAGGTTACTTCATGACGTTGAAAAATTTCCCGGCCACCATTGCCGTGCCAGAAGAGTATCGTTTAGGGTCAGTAAATCTGGACTTTATTGGCATGGGCAACATGATTGCCTATAACTCAGGCGCATTGTTAGCGGACGGTTATTATGACCTGTTGGCCGAAAGTCTGACCAACCAAAGCCATTCATTTAAAACCTGGACCGTGAGTGAAGATGTCACTTCATTCTACACTCAGGCTGATTTAGAAGCTGAGCTGGGTGATATTCCGGTGACTGGTAGTGTGGGTGTGCGTTACATCAGAACTGAGCAAAACTCACAAGGGACAGCTTTTGGCTCGGTGAATGGTTTAATTGTGGCTTCGCCGACGGATGTTTCGCATAGCTATAACCATCTGCTGCCTAGCCTGAACCTGATTTTTGATGTGGCTGAAAACCAATCAGTGCGCTTTGGCGCTGCAAAAACTTTATCACGTCCTCGTTTGGATGAAATGAATGCATCAGTCGGCGCGACTTACAGCACACAAATCGATAATAACGGTAACAATTGGAGCATTAACGGTGGTAACCCGCTGTTAGAACCAAAAGAAGCTTTGGGTTTAGATTTGTCGTACGAAAACTACTTTAGCGATGAGGGTTATTTCTCAATTGCTTATTTCTGGAAAGATTTGAGCGAATGGATTTTTGACGGTACTTATCAAGTTGATTTAGTGGGCGTGGCGAATCCAAGCACCGGCGTGGTTCCACCAACTTCAACCGCCTCTGGTTCAGGTAAAGTGAATGGCGGTGGTGGTACTTTGCAAGGTGCTGAATTCGCTGCCACATTACCGCTCAATACCTTCAGCGATATGTTGGACGGATTTGGTTTAATTGCCAGCTACACCGTGGTTGATCAAAATATTAAAGATCCAAAAGGCTTGGATTATGAACTGCCAGGTTTGTCGAAAGAAATCATTTCAGCAACGGCGTTTTATGACCGTAACGGCTTCCAGGCTCGTGTTAGTGCCCGTAAACGTGGTGATTTTAAAGGCGATGTCTATGGCATTGGTTTTGACACTCAACAGGTCGACATTAATGGTGAAACCATCGTCGATGCACAAATCGGTTTCGACTTTGGTGATGCTGGCTTTAAAGAGCTGGAAGGTTTGTCTATCTTCCTGCAAGGTCAGAACTTAACCAAAGAACCATTTGTTTCAACCCAAGGTGATGCACTGAAAATCCGCGATTATCAGGATTACGGCAGCACTTACCTGTTAGGTTTCAGCTACAAGCTGTAAATCCAATTGAAAATAAGCCCCGGTTCGCTGGGGCTTTTTTTATGCTCGAAGCGAGTCAGAACTTTGCCAGAATCTTCGCTAGCACGCACACTCAGTGCTGCGACGTCATAATTACCGGAGTGGTGATGCAACAGAATAAAGCTTATCAAAACGTAGTTATTCTCGGTGGGGGCACTGCCGGTTGGATTAGTGCGGCCTTGTTGGTGAAACTGCTCGGCAAATCCATCCGTATTCAGCTGGTCGAGTCGGATGAGATTGGCATCGTTGGTGTCGGCGAAGCGACCATTCCACCCATGCTGAACTTTAATGCGGCCTTGGGTATTGATGAAGCGGCATTTATCCGCGAAACCAAAGGCACGATCAAGCTAGGCATTCAGTTCGAAAACTGGCGTAAAACCGGTGATAGCTACATGCATGCCTTTGGCAGTATTGGCAAAGAATTCCCATCCTGTTCTTTTCACCACTTCTGGCTGCGTAGTCAGCAATTAAACATGGGGTATGACTACTGGGATTTTTCCCTGAATTATCAAGCAGCACTGCAGCATAAATTCGCACATCTGGATCGGATTGAAGGGGTCAATTTACCGGGGCTGGCTTACGCCTATCATTTTGACGCTGGCCTTTATGCCCAATTTTTACGGCGTTTTAGTGAAGGTCTTGGGGTGAGCCGAATAGAAGGTAAAGTATCGCAAGTAGTGCTGGACGAGCTCAGTGGTGAAGTGAAAACCCTTGTGCTGGCATCAGGCCAGCAAGTGCATGGCGATTTGTTTATCGACTGCAGCGGCCTACATAGTTTATTGATTGAGAAGACGTTAAATACCGGCTTTGAAGACTGGTCACACTGGTTGCCCGCCGACAGTGCGTTGGCCGTTCCTTGTGGATCTGCAGCGCAGATCACCCCTTATACCCGCTCTATCGCACACGGCAAAGGCTGGCAATGGCGGATCCCGTTGCAACACCGCACTGGGAACGGTTTTGTCTATTCCAGTAAATATTGTACTGACGAAGAAGCAAAAGCGACCTTGCTGGCCAACCTGGACGGTGAACCTTTGGCTGAGCCGCGGAAAATTTCTTTTCGCACCGGTCGTCGTCGCAAACAGTGGCATCGCAATGTGGTCAGCATCGGGTTGTCGAGTGGTTTTCTTGAACCGCTGGAGTCGACCAGTATCCATTTGATCCAAACCGGGATTATGCGGTTGATTAAATTTTTCCCCAATCATGGGATCAGTGATGCAGAGCGGGAAGAATTTAACCGTCAGTCCAAAGTGGAATTTGAACAGATTCGCGACTTTATTATTCTGCATTACAAAATGAATGATCGGGGCGACACACAGTTTTGGCGGGACTGCGCCGCGATGGATATTCCTGAATCTTTGGCTCGTAAAATTGAAGTATTCCGCCATTCTGGCCGGGTATTCCGTGAACAGGATGAACTGTTCAGTGAAATTGCCTGGCAGCAGGTCATGCTGGGCCAAGGACTGATCCCTCAGGATTATCACCCGATGGTCAATGCTTTGTCTGAAGTGCAGTTGCAGGAATTACTGCAAAACCTGCAAGCGATTATGCAGGTCACCGCAGGTCGGATGCCGCCGCATCAGCAATTTATCGATCATTGCTTGCGATAATCAGCAGGAGACTAGGATGCACACAGGCTTGGATATTTTGCGACAGCGTCGGTTTTTGATGGGTACCACGGTGCTGGTCAGTAGTCTTTGGTTCACTCCTTCAGTGCTGGCTGCACCAACAGCATCAGCAGAGCTGCAAGTTGCCTCGCCGGACTGGCGTGATCAAATCATTTATTTTGTCCTGACCGACCGCTTTGCCGATGGTGATCCGAGCAACAATGACCAAGGTGCGGGTGAATATAATCCTGCGAAATCCAGTCATTACAGTGGCGGTGATATCGCCGGCATTCAAAGTAAACTCGATTATATCCAACAGCTTGGTGCGACTGCCGTCTGGCTAACGCCACCGGTGAAGCATCAATGGTGGAGTCAAAAGGCGCAGTATGGTGGTTATCATGGCTACTGGCCCACCGACTTGATGACGGTTGACCCTCATTTTGGCGATTTGGCCAGCTACCAGGCGCTGTCAAAAGATCTGCATCAAAGAAAGATGTATTTAATTCAGGACATTGTGGTTAATCATACCGGTAATTTTTTTGGATATGCCGGTGACTATGACCCTGCCGATACCGCAAAAAACTTCGTATTGTATGAAGATAAAAACAGCATGCAACCGGCACCCAGCCAATGGCCGTTTTCACAAATTAACCGGCTTGATGCAACGGCTGCTGCGGCCAATATTTATCATTGGACGCCACCGATCGTCGATCCAAAGGTCGACGGGCAAGAGACCCGCTATCAGCTATCCAGTCTGGCGGACCTCAACACCAGCAATCAGCAAGTACGTCAAACACTGAAACAAAGTTATCGCTACTGGATAGAAGAAGTGGGGGTCGATGCATTTCGGATCGACACCGCGAAATATGTCGAACCAGAATTCTGGGAAGATTTTCTGCATGCGCCAGATGGCATCCTGAGCAAAGCCAAGACTCTTGGGAAACATCATTTTTTGGCCTTTGGTGAAGTGTTTGAATCATCCACGCCTTTTCACGCTGACGGTGAACA